>JACQDG010000048.1 GCA_016201185.1 Acidobacteriota bacterium
CGATAACGTGGAGGACCGGATGGGTCACGGCCGCTATGTGATCTTCTATTTTCTTTGCGGCCTGTCGGCGTCTATCGCTCACATTTGGGCAAACCCGAATTCCAATACGCCGAGCCTGGGGGCCAGCGGAGCGATTGCCGGCGTACTGGGCGCCTACTTGCTGCTCTATCCCCGCGCGCGGGTAGTTGTGCTGTTCTTCGTTTTTCTCATCGAGGTGCCCGCCATACTCTTTTTGGGATTGTGGTTCGTGCAACAATATTTCAACGGCATGTTGAGCCTGGGAGTGAAATCCGTTGTCACGGGAGGCGTCGCCTGGTGGGCGCATATCGGGGGCTTCGCCGCCGGGGCGCTGCTGGTGGGCCTGTTCGCGCAGAAACGCTACAGGCCAGTGGCGCGGCACGTCTGGTGGTCACAGGCCCGTTAATCAGGGGGTGCAGTTATGCAATGGCGCTTGTGCTTTGGGGTGATGGCTTGTGTTTTCTTGCCTGCCGTACTTCCGGCGGCGCTTTCTGAACAGCAGAGAGCGGCAATCGATAAGATCACCGGCGTGAAAGGCGTCTACACGGCGGGAGAGGATGTTCACAAAGTCTCCTTCCCGCGAATGGACGTTAAGGTGGCGGTGGATCGCTGGCCCATGCATCCTTTCATGGGCCTGACCTCCTGGGCAGCTTTTACTTCGGGCGGGGACGCCGGCGCCCTGGTGATGGGCGACCTGGTGCTGCTGGAAGACGAGGTGAACCCGGTTCTGTCGGCCGCCCTGGACAACGGTCTCGAAGTGACCGCGCTCCACAACCATTTCTTCTTCGACACCCCGCGGGTGATGTTCATGCATATCGGCGGCGGCGGTCCTGTCGAGCGGCTGGCCGCGGGCGTCCGCCAGGCTATGGACACGGTGAAACAAATCCGTAATGCCGCGCCCGCCCCCGCTTCGCATTTCGACGGGCCGGCGATTTCGGAAAAAAGCTCCATTACGGCTGGCCCGTTGGACGCCGTCCTCGGGGTGAAGGGCCAGGCCAACAACGGCATGTACAAAGCGACGTTCGGACGGCAGGCCCGGATGCACGGCCGGGAGATCGGAAACCAGATGGGCGTCAACACCTGGGCGGCGTTTGCGGGCTCAGACGACAACGCTTTTGTGGACGGCGACGTTGCCATGCTGGTTTCAGAGCTGCAGGGCGTGCTGAAGGCGCTGCGGCAGGCGGGTATCGGGATCGTGGCAATCCACAACCACATGACCCACGAAGAGCCGCAGTACGTCTTCCTGCACTACTGGGGCAAAGGTCCCGCCGCTGCGCTTGCCCGGGGAGTCCGTGCGGCGCTGGACACGCAAAGCAAGTCAAGTAGAGGAGGTGAAAGATGAGGACCGGAACACTTGTTTCCGCCCTAGCTGCCGCCGCGATGACCGCCGTCGCCGCCAACCCGGAAACCATCAATTTTGATTCGGCTTCTCCCGGCGCCATGCCGCCCGGCTGGACCCAGGCGATGACGCATAAAGGCGGCGCGCCGCGATGGGAAGTGAAAAAGGACGACACAGCGCCCAGCAAGCCGAACGTGCTGGCGCAGCTTTCGAGCGCGACGGAGAGCGGCCGGTTCCCTCTGGCGATTTTCAACGGCGCCAGCTTCAAAGACGGGGAGCTCAGCGTGAAGTTCAAGCCCATCTCCGGCGCGGAAGACCAGGCCGGCGGGCTGGTGTGGCGCTATCGCGATGAGAGCAACTACTACCTGGCGCGCGCCAACGCCAACGAAGATAACGTGGTGCTCTACAAGGTGGAAGCCGGCCGCCGCATCTCACTGGCGCCCAAGGGCACGCCGCCGAAGACCTACGGCATGAAGCACAAAGTACCGTCGCAGGCGTGGAGCTCGCTGCGCGTCACCTTCCAGGGTCCGCTTTTCACCGTTTATTTCAACGGCCAGAAACTGTTCGAAGTGGAAGACCACACCTTCGCTGAAGCGGGCAAGGTGGGCCTGTGGACCAAGGCCGACAGCGTCACTTACTTCGACGATTTCGAGTACGTGCAGAAATAAGATTCACCGCAGAGACGCGGAGAACGCAGAGTTCGTTTTAGTTCTTCGGCCGCGGCTTCGGCAGGGGCTTGCGCGGCATCATCTCCTCGCGTAGGGCTGCGTGATAAACCACCGAGGCCAGCACGGCGGATGCCTGCCGCAGATCGCCGGCCTGCACGTGGTCATAGACGTCCATGTTCGAGTGGTGCGTCCGGGTGTCATACTCCAGCGGGTCCTGGATGAACTGGAAGCCCGGCAGGCCGACGGCGTCGAACGACAGGTGGTCGGTGCCGCCGGTGTTGCGGATGCTGATGGTCGTCACCCCCAGGTCGTGGAACGGCGCCAGCCACGCTTCGAAAATCGGCCGGGCGGCGTCGTTGTTCTGCAAGTATACGCCGCGTGTCTTGCCGCTGCCGTTGTCGATGTTGAAATAGCCGGCCAGCTTGGCATGGGCCATGCCGAGCATCATGGTTTCCGGATCGGCAAAATGCTCCTTCACGTAAGCCCTGGACCCGAAGTATCCCTGTTCTTCGCCTCCCCATAGCCCCAGCCGGACCGTGCGGTCCATCTGTAGGCCGAGGGCCTTGAGAATGCGAAGCACCTCCATCACAACCGCGCTGCCCGCGCCGTTGTCGGTGGCGCCCGTTCCGGCGGCCCAGGAATCAAAGTGCGCCCCCACCATTACCACTTCATCCTTCTTCTTGCCGCCCGGGATTTCTGCCAGCACGTTGAAGCCGTCCACCGGCTCTTTGGGGAAACGGGTCTCCATCTCGACTTGCAGACGGACCGGGACCTTTTTCTCGATTAGCCGTGCGATGCGGTCAAAATGCTCGACCGTTAGCGCAAACGTCGGCGGAGGCTCCGGCGCGTCCGGCTTGTACGAGCCGGCGTGTTCGCCGAAAATGGTGCCGCCGTCGCCGCGGTAGCTGGACACGACGACTACCTTGGCCCCTTCCTCCGACAAGAACCGGTTCATCTTATCCCTTAGCTGGTCCTGCTTCTCCCAGATGGCATCCGAAATCCACCAGGGGACGACGTCCCAGAACTGGGCCCGCTTCTTGGGATCTTCCGGAACTTCGAGCTTGGAGAAATCGAACGTTGATAGCGGCACCGGGATGGGCGAAGTGGCCTCGGCGGCCAGATCGGGATCGCTGTAGCGTTTGTTCAGCGGGTCCGACGGCGGCTCCAGTTCCTTAGTCTCGCCTAGCAGAACCACCTTGCCACGCAGCTTCCCCTTGTTGGCCTCAAAATATCTCGCCAGCTCGGCCTCCATCTTTTTTGGGGTGGGCTCTCTCTTGAAAGGCGTCAGGATCACTTCGCCGGAGACCGGTCCGTTCGTGCCGGGCGACCACGCCAAAGGAACGCCGATCAGAACGGCATACTGCGGCTCCAGAAGGTGCGCGGAAAAGCGCGTGCAGGACCAGCTTCGGCCGAAGGGGCCCCACTTCTCCTGCTTCACATTTTTCAGCCCGTATGCCTCCAACTGCTTCGAGGCCCAGTCGGCGGCCGCCTTGTAGCCGGGCGAGCCTGTCAGCCGGGGGCCGTAAACGTCGGTCAAGTAGAAAAGGTGATCCATTACCCTGGAATTCAAGAAGGCTTCTTCCTTGATGCGGTGGACGACTGAAAGGTCCACCTTTTCCTGGGCGGGGAGGGCGCAAGGCAGTAGGGCAGCTAACAGCAATAGAACTCGCGTGGGTTTCATTGTGGTCAAACCAAAATCTCCGATTTGTGGTTTTGGGTTAATTTTATAGGATAGCACGCGGGAGACTACGGGCTAGACTATAAGAACCGCCCGAGGAGGCGAGAGGTAGTATACTATGCGATCCAACCTCTCAGGCAACGCCGCCGAGTGGAGGCCCGGACTTAGTCTCGGGCCAGGAGGTTTCATGCATGCAACCACAAAAAGCAATCCGGTCAGACTCAGAGCATGCACTTGGGTTTCCGTCATTGGTCTGTTGGCGCTGGCCCCCGGGCGTGGTCTGAAGGCCCAGGACGGGGAGCTTACCGAGAAGCTGCAAGGCTTCGACTCTTACATGGAGAAAGCCTTGAAGGACTGGAACGCGCCGGGCGTTGGAGTGGGTATTGTCATCAACGACAAGCTGGTCTTCGCGAAGGGGTACGGCTACCGGGACTACGAAAAGAAGCTGCCCTTCACCCCCACGACGCTGTGCCAAATCGCCTCCAACAGCAAGCTCTTCACGGCGGTCGCCGCGGGCTTGCTGGTGGAGGAAGGGAAGCTGACCTGGGACAAGCCGGTCCGAGAGTCGGTTCCCGCCATCCGCTTTTACGACGACGCTCTGAACAGCAACGTCACCCTCCGTGACATGTTGTCTCACCGCACGGGGATCACGCGACACGACATGATCTGGTACAAGGCGGATCTCAGCCGCAAGGGGCTTTTCGAGCGGCTGAAGTATATGGGGCCGAAGGAGCCCCTGCGGCAGACCTTCCTCTACAACAACATGATGTACGCCGCCGCCGGGTACCTAATCGAGCTCGGGTCCGGTAAGACCTGGGAAGAGTTTGTCCGCGACAGGATCCTCGGACCGCTGGGCATGAGCGCCACCGTCTATTCCGTCGCGGAGATGCTTAAGCAGGAAGACCACGGCGTGCCCTTCACTGAGAAGCGCGATACCACGGAGCTTTACAAGATCCCGTATTACGAGGACACGGCGGGGGTGGCCCCAGCCGGCGCGATCATCTCCAGCATCCAGGAAATGTCACACTGGCTCATCGCGCTGATGAACGAGGGGAAATACGGGGGGAAGCAGGTCCTTCCCCCGAGCGCCCTCAAGGCCACGCTGGAGCCGGCCATCGCGCTTCCCAACACCATGGCGGAGACCAGGGGGTATTGGGAACTGCTGAACGCGACTTATGGGATGGGCCGGAATGCCGCCTCATACCGGGGTCACCTGCTCACCTACCACGGCGGGGACCTCCCAGGCTTCCACTCCCAGGTCTCCTTCATGCCCCGAGAGCGGATCGGCGTGATCGTCTTTGTGATCGGAAACCACTGCGCCAGCCTCTATAACACCGTCAGCTTTAACGTCTACGAGCGCCTGCTGGGCCTGGACCAGACCCCTTGGAGCGACCGCTGGCTGGAGATAAGGTTAAAGGGCAAGAAGGCAGGCACGGAAGCCCGGGCCAAGGCGGGCGTTGAGCGCATCCCGGACGCCAAGCCCTCTCACTCCCTCGCGGACTACTTGGGCGAGTACGAGCACCCCGCCTACGGTGCCCTGAAGGTCGGAATGAAGGACGGTCAGCTCCGTTTTGACTTCCACAAGATCCAGCTCCCCCTGGCCCACTTCCACTACGACCGCTTTGACACACCCGATGACGAGATCTACGGAAAGTGGTCGGTGAGCTTCTCCACCAGCCCCCAGGGCGACGTTAGCAAGGCTGTCATGTCAGTGGACGAGGCCGAGGCCGCCTTCACGCGCCGACCCTCGACCGTCGATCCCAAACTCCTCCAACAACTCGCGGGGACCTACGAGACCCCGACTGGCTTTAAGTTCCAAGTGGTTCTAAAGGAAGACGGCAGCCTCTACCTGGCGTTCCCAGGAAACCCCGAAGAAAAGCTGATCCCCTATAAGGGCCTCCAGTTCCATGTCAAGGAATTCTCCGATCTGGTCTGGGAGTTCGTGGTGGAGAACAGACAGGTCAGGGCCCTCAAGCAGAGAAACCCCTCCGGAGAATTCGTCTTCCCTCGGAAGTAGCGTCCGTCAGGGGCCAGGATGACCGTGAAACTTCAACCATCGAAATGTTTTTGGTGGATACTGCCGGCGCTGCTACAAATGCCGTTGCCGGCGGTGGAATGCACCCTTGGGAAATACCGCGCCCAGGAGGGGCTTTCCGCTTCCCAGCAGGGCGGGGCACTGACCGTGCTGTGGGACGGTGATAACGGCAGCCGGCTGCGGATGCAACTGGCGGTGGAGGCCGGAACGCCGACCGTCCGTGAGCTGGCGGTCGAGGCCCGGGGAGCTAACTGGGTGGTATTGGGTCCCAATCTCACCCCGGATTTCAGCGTCACGACCGGCATCCGACGCACGAATCACGGTCTGCCGGAAGAGCACCGCTGGGACGTGTACTGGGACGCCCCGCTGAACAATCCCCAGGAAGTCCGCCGTGCGACGGCTTTCTACAAGGCCGATTCTTGCGAGGTTCGGACGGACGGCAGCCGCCTCGAAATTTCCTACTCCGGCGTCGAAATGGGACTTTTCTCCGGCCGGTTGCAATACACGGTCTACAAGGGAACGAACCTGATCCGGCTGGAGGCGGTCGTAAAAACCGAAGAGCCCTCAGTGGCCTATATCTACCGCGCCGGCTGGAAGGGACTCGGGCTCGGCGAGCTGGAGCGGGTCACCTGGAGGGACGTGGGCGGCCATCCGCAGAAGTACGAATTCGGAGGCACTGCGAACCGTGACGTAGTGCGGCTGCGGGCGCAAAACCGGCTCGTCGTGGCAGAAGGCAAAGCCGGCTCCATCGCCGCGTTTCCTCCGCCGCACCAGTTTTTCTTCGCACGCCAGCTCGAAATCAATTTGGGTTTTGTTTGGTATCGCAAAGACAGTGACGCCTCTTTTTCCATCGGCGTCCGCCAGAATGAGAGCCACGAGGGGTACAACCCCGTCTGGATCGAGAAGGTTTGGTCCCTTTACAACGCGCCGCCCGGCAC
>JACQDG010000255.1 GCA_016201185.1 Acidobacteriota bacterium
ACTCGCCCCAGAACAGAAAGCTCCGTCCCTGTTTCGGCCATTTTTCCGGTTGGTTCAGTTTCGGCAGGACCAGCTTTTGTAAAGAAAGTGTGGAGAAACAGTGGTTCCGCTCCCTAGTGAAAGGATTAAATTTCTCTCGTCCCTCAGGCATTGTGATAAAATAATGGCCGACCTGAGAACTTTGCTGACCGTAGCGGCGGCGGTTCTCTTGTGACTTTGATCGCACGTGAGGGAAAGAAACCCATGATGAATGTTTTGAGTGCGGAGGCGAAGAGGGAGTTATTGACGCGCGGCTTTACGCGACGCACCTTTGGCCGCGTTGCCACGCTGATCTCAGCCGGCGCGACGCTGCCCTTCTACAACGAAGCGGCCCTGGCGCAGCTCTCCATGGTCCAGAGCAAGATGCCCGAAGATGCAGTGATCATCAACGCCAATGAAAACCCGCTCGGCCCCTGCAATGAGGCGGCGGAGGCGATGTACAGCATCGTGAAAAAGGGCGGGCGGTATCTGTACCAGCTCACCTTCGAGCTGCAGAAGACCATCGCCGAGCAGGAAGGTCTGAAGCCGAACTATGTATCAGTCTATGCCGGTTCCAGCGCTCCCCTGCACCAGGCCGTGCTGGCTTTCTGCTCTCCCAGCAAGAGCTTCGTCGTCGCCGATCCCGGTTACGAGGCGGGCGGCCGCGCGGCGAAGTTCATCGGCGCCAAGGTCATCAACGTCCCGCTGACGAAGGACTACGCGCACGACGTGCGGGCCATGGTGAAGGCCGATCCCAACGCCGGCCTGATCTACCTCTGCAACCCCAACAACCCGACCGGCACGCTGACCCCCCGGGCCGATATCGATTGGGCCCTGGCCAACAAGCCCAAGGGCTCCATCCTGATGGTGGATGAAGCCTACATTCACATCTCTCCCCACGCTGTGTCTGCCATGGACCTGGCAGCGGCCGACAAGGATGTGGTCGTGTTACGCACCTTCTCCAAGCTGTACGGGATGGCGGGATTGCGCGCGGGCTTCGCGGCCGCCCGGCCCGACCTGCTGGAGAAGATCCAGCCTTATTCCGCCGGGGCGATGCCGGTTACGGCGATGGTGGGCGCCTCCACGAGCCTCAAGGTGAAAACCCTGGTGCCGGAGCGGCGCAAGATCATCGGCGACGTCCGGGAGGACGTGTTCAGCTTCCTGGACAAGCACAACTACTCCTATGTGCGCTCGGAGAGCAACAAGTTCATGCTCGATACGAAGCGCCCGGCGAGGGAGTTCGTTCAGGCTATGGCGGCGCATAAGATCTACGTAGGCAGAGTCTGGCCCGCCTGGCCCACTTACTCTCGCATCACCATTGGGACGCGCGACGAGATGGAGAAGTTCAAGGCCGCCCTATTGAAGGTAATGGCCTAAGGGTCGATTCGAATCGGGCTTCGATCAGCAAGCCATCCCGGGGCTGCGGGGGCGAGGAGAAATCGTCAAAGCGGCGCGCTCGCAGCTCCGGCACCTATTAGTCGCCCCCGGGGCGGAAGTTGGTCACGAGAGAATTCCTTTAGCGGCATAACACCCGGGAGATCTGTTTGAGAAAGTCCTTTCGTGGCTACAGTTGGCGGGCGTTTTTAGGCGATTTCTTCGGCGGCGCCATTGCCGCGTTGATTGCCTTGCCCTACGGGCTGGCTATGGCGTCGCTGATGGGACTTCCGCCCATCCTCGGCGTTTACACTTCCCTCATCACCTCTCCCATCTGTGCCCTGCTAGGGCGCAACCCGGTCCTGATCGGCGGCACTTCCAGCGCTACCGTGCCATTTATCCTGGGGGCGGTGCGGTTACAGGGGATCAGCGGGGCAGCGAAGGTTTGCATCTTCGCCGCCATCTTTCTCTTGATTTTCGGCCAGCTAAGGCTGGGACGGCATGTCTCCAAGGTTCCTCATGCGGTGCTGGCTGGTTTCTCCTGCGGGATAGGCGGATTGATGATCATCTCGCAGTTGAGGACCATCTTTGCGCTTTCTCCTCCGCCGGGCGGTTGGAGCGGAACGATGTTCCGGCAGCTCGTGCAGGTCGCGGAGCGCTATCGGGAATTCCACTGGTTGCCGGCAGTAATCGCCGCGATCGTCATGGTTATCTCCACGCTGATTCGGATGCGCGCCCCGAGGGCTCCTGGTCCTTTCATCGGGGTTGGAGTGGCTCTCGCCGCGGCCACGATCTTCGGCTGGCATGCCAGCGAAGTGGGAGCGGTGCCGCTTTCCATTCCTCCGTTCGCCGGCTTTACCTGGAGCCCCGATGATGTGATGACGGTTCTTCCGGCGGCCTTTGGGCTGGCCTTCGTGACCTCGGTAGAACTTCTGATGACCTCCCGTGTGGTGGACCACTTTCGCGGCCGCCACCAGTTGATGAAGAAGGTCGATGCGGACATGGAACTGGGAGCCTACGGCATCGCCAACCTGATCGGCGGGCTGTTTGCGGCCCCGACCAGCGTGGGCATCCCGGCCCGCAGCGTGGCCAACGTGCAGTGCGGCGCCACAACCAGAATCTCCAATCTGATACACGGTTTCCTCTTGTTGGTAATGATGACCCTGGGCGCCACCTTCATCTCCCGCGTCCCGCTGGCCGCGCTGGCCGGCGTGACGGCCTGGATGGGACTCCGGCTGCTCGATTGGGGCACCTGGGGGCGCTTGCCCAAGATGCGCCCTGTCGACGCCCTGGCCTTTGTCCTCACTGCACTCGCCGTGCTGATCGTGAATGCCTTACCGGCAGTGGCCCTGGGCTGCTCTCTGTACTTGATCCGGCATGTGGTCCTGCGGATCTGGACCCGGGCCCCCGAGCAGGTTGCTGCGGCTACGGAGGCGGCTTCGGCTCCAGAGGTCGTCCCGGCCGCCCGGGTCGCCTCCCAGCCTGAAATCGGCAACTAATCCAGCTCTACAGCGCAGGCGAACTTGACGGCGGGCGAGCGGCGCAACTCGGCCAGCACGGGCTCGCTGATGGGCTCGTCAATGTGAACCACGGCAATGGCTTCGGCGGGCTGGTCCGGCCGGGCGTGGTTTTCCCGGCGGCCCAGAGAGAAATTGGCGATGTTGATGTGGTTCTCCCCCAGGATCGTCCCCACGCGGCCGATCACGCCCGGCACGTCCTGGTTCTTCATGAACACCAGGTGGCCCCGCAGCGGCGTCTCCACCTGGATGCCGTCCACGCTCAGCAGCCGCGGCGAATCGTTTAGCAGCACCGTTCCTTCCACCGAGGATTCACCACGGTCGGTCGAGAGCACAACCGAAACGGAGTCGGAATACTGCACGCGGGCCCCGCGGACCTCGTCGATCCGCCATCCGCGCGCGGCAGCGATCTGCGCTGCGTTCACCAGGTTGGCGCGCTGGGACAGGAAGCGGTTCAGCATGCCGGCCAGCGCGGCGTTGCGGATCAAGTTGGTATTGGCTTCAGCCAGCTTGCCGGAATAAACCAGCCGCACGCCCTGCGGCGTCCCGGTCGAGACCTGCGCGACAAAGGCGCCCAGCCGCGTCGCCAGTTGCACGTAAGGCCGCAGATGCCGGTATTCCTCAGCGCTGAGGGCCGGCACGTTGACCCCGTTAATGACGACCGCGTTTTTCAGGTATTCGTGAACCTGCTCGGCGATACGGACGCCGACGATTTCCTGCGCTTCTTCGGTGGAACCTGCGATGTGCGGGGTGGCAACCAGCGTTTCCCGGGTGAACAGGGCGAAACCGGCGGGCGGCGGCTCGGGCGAAAAGACATCCAAGGCCGCGCCGGCCACTTTTCCCGAGACTAGCGCCTCGTCGAGCGCCTCGCCGTCGATCAATTCCCCGCGAGCGCAGTTGACGATACGCACGCCGTCCTTCATCCGGGCAAACGCCTCGCGGTTGAGCAGTTTGTGGGTCTGGGGGGTGAGCGCGGCGTGCAGGGAGATGTAATCACTGCGGCCGTACAGCTCGTCGAGCAACACCAGTTCCACGCCTTCATCCTCGGCCAGGCCGGCTGCGACGAAGGGATCGTAAGCGAGGGCCTTCATTCCGAACGGGCGGGCCCGTTTCACCACTTC
>JACQDG010000256.1 GCA_016201185.1 Acidobacteriota bacterium
CGACAGGCCGGGGTGAAGCAGTGGCTCACCACGGACTGCACGCCGCGCTGGCTCTCCTTTTCCGACGATCCTGGCACCCGGCGGGCGCTGGACATCGCGGCGTTCAACGTCTACCAGCCGAACCCAGAGCCTCCCCGCTACGCCATGGAAACCGCCTGGCATTTCGACAAGGAGCGCTCCGCGCATGGGTTGAACCGGTTCCTCACCACGGAAACCCGCATCGGGTACATTGGGGACACAATCTCCTGGGACCCGGTTCCGTCGCACGAACAATTTCGGATGTGGATGTTCGGGCCCGTGGCTTACGGCTCGACCTCGCTGATGTACTGGAGCGGCAACCGCTGGCGCGGCGGCCCCTGGCCGCAATTCGGCGGCGTGCTCGATTGGAGCGGCAAACCGGAGCCGGACGTGGAGTGGCTGAAGGAGCTGGGCGCTTTCTTTGAGAAGTGGGGCCAGCGCCTGGTCGATAACCCTGTGAAAGCGAGCGTGGCCGTGCTTACCGATTTTGACCAGCGTTCCGCGCTGCAGGTCTATCGCCACACCCCGGCCAGCCCCACCATTTTGCCGGAGAGCTTCGAGGCGTTTCACCGACTGGGCATGGGTGTGGACAGCATCACCGGCGAAGACGCGGCGAGGGTGGAGAAGCTGCGGCCCTATTCGCTGATTGTCCTGGCGGCGGATACGGCTCTGGACGGCTCGGCGATCCCGGCGGCTCTCAAAAAATATGTGGAGGAGGGCGGCCGCGTATTGATCACGCCGTTTACCGCCTACCAGTCTGGGGACGGAGTCTTCCGCGACGATGGCTTCGGGGCTAACCTGGCGGACCTGACGGGTACGATGGTTCGCACGGGTCGAAGGATGGGAACAGCGCGCGACAAGGTGAGAAAGGACCAAGTGGTCCTCTGGAGCTTGCCGGGCATGAGAGACCTTTCTACCGTGGGCGTCGACGGCTACTGCGAGCTGATGGATGTCAGCCCGGACGCCGAGGTGATCGCTCGTTTTAAGAGCGAGGAGCCGATCTTGAATGGAAGGCCGGCCGCCGTCCGCAAGAAACTGGGCAAAGGGAGCGTCATCAAACTGGCCTTCTGGTCCCAAGACGATTCATTTCTCCGCCTGTTTCGGGAGCTGGCGCCGAACCCGGGAAGTCCGATTGCCGATCTGCTTCCCTTTGGAATCCAGGCCGTGCCCCGCAGCGACGGCAGCATTTTCATCTTGAATACCTCTTCGTCGCCCCTGGAGATTCCGCTCACTCGCGCCTTGACCGACCGGATCACGGGCAGAAGAATCGGCGGCAAAACGCCGATGAAGGGCTACGAAGTGTTCTGGTTGGAGTAGACGATGCGGAGAACTGCGGTTCCAGGAATTTTCTTTGCGTTGGTAAGCCTTGCCGGACTCCCGTCGGCGGGGTCGTCTCAGGTCATCGATATCGGTTCTCGCCGGGAGCTGTTTGTCGACCGCTTTCTCATCGACCAGTTGCGCAATGCCGAACTGCAGCTCGGGAAGCCTCTGGACGCCGGTCCTGTTCTGCCGTTCGACAGGCCGTGGGAGGGCGCCTTCTCAAACTATGTGACCGTGATTCAGGACGCCGGCGTGTACCGGCTCTACTACCGCGGAGAGCCCGTTGCCGGCGACGATGGAAACCCGCAGGAAGTCACCTGTTATGCAGAATCGCGCGACGGCAAGCAATGGACCAAGCCGCATCTCGGTTTCTACGAGGTGAAAGGCACACGAAACAACAACGTCATCCTGGCGAACGACCCGCCGTTTTCCCATAACTTCAGCCCTCTCGTCGACACTCGCCCAGGTGTGCTGCGGGCCGAGCGGTTCAAGGCCCTGGCCGGCACTCACCAGAGCGGCCTGGTCGCGTTTGTATCGGGCGACGGGGTTCGGTGGCGCAAACTGCGCGAGGAACCGGTGCTGCCGCGGCAACAGAATTTCGCATTCGACTCGCAGAACCTCGCCTTCTGGTCGGAAAGCAAGCAGGCCTATCTGTGTTACTTCCGGACGTGGAAAACTATCGGGGGGACCAGCTACCGCTGGGTCTCCCGAAGCACGAGCAAAGACTTTGTCCATTGGAGCCCGCCGGCCGAAATGAGTTACGGCGAAGCTCCACCCGAGCATCTCTACACGAATCAGACCAGCCCCTACTTCCGCGCGCCGCACCTTTACATCAGTATCTGCGCCCGCTTCCTGCCGGGCCGGCAGGTGCTGAGTGAGGAGCAGGCCAAATCTGTGAATGTCGACCCGGGCTACTACAAGGATTGTTCGGACGCCGTGTTGGTGACCAGCCGCGGGGGCAATCGCTACGATCGCACCTTCCTGGAAGCCTTTCTGCGGCCGGGGGTAGGGTGGGAGAACTGGGTTTCGCGCTCCAATTACCCCGCCCTGAATGTGGTCGAAAGCGGCGCCGCCGAGATGTCGTTTTACGTGGCGCGAAACTATGGCCAGCCCACGGCGTATTTGCGCCGTTACGCCCTGCGCCTGGACGGGTTTGCCTCGATTCATGCGCCGTACGGCGGCGGCGAGGCGCTCACAAAGCCCTTTCGGTTTCAGGGCAACAGACTGGAAATCAATTACTCCACTTCCGCTGCCGGAGGCATCCGGGTGGAGATTCTTGACGAAGCCGGAGCTCCCTTTCCCGGCTATGACCTGGCGGAAGCAAACGAGCTCATCGGCGACGAAATCGCGCGGATCGTCTCCTGGAAGGGCGGCAGCGACTTGCGCCGCCTGGCAGGCAAGACCGTCCGCCTCAGGTTCGTGATGAAGGACGCCGACCTGTA
>JACQDG010000253.1 GCA_016201185.1 Acidobacteriota bacterium
GAGCAGGGGAGAGTGCTAATCCCCGGAAAGCTGCGGGACAAGGCGGAGATGAAGGGCGACGTGACACTCTTCTGGCATTCGAACCATATCGAGGTTTACAGCCAGGCCCGGTACCAAAGCGAGCTCGAGCAGAACCAGTTGGGGGGCGAGGATTTCGAGAACCTGGCGAAGCTGGGCATATAGAGGCGCATGAGGATCGATGGCGCATGTTCCGGTGCTTCTCGACGAGGTGATCCGATGGCTGCGCCTCGACCCGGCCGGAACTTTCGTGGACTGCACCTTGGGCGGCGGCGGGTACGCCGAGGCCATCTTGAAACATTTGACTACCGGGCGGCTGATTGCCATCGACCGGGACCCCCGCGCCATCGAGGCGGCCCGGGAGCGCCTGCGTCCCTTTGGAAACCGGATCATCTACTGGCGAGCAAGCTATTCCGAGATCGGGCGGCTTTGGGAATGGCTTGGAGAACCGCCGGGGACCGTGCGGATCGCCGGCATGGTGGCCGACCTGGGGGTTTCTCGGGAGCAGTTGGAAGACCCGGGAAGAGGATTCAGTTTTCTCACGGACGGGCCGCTGGACATGCGGCTGGATCCCGAACAGCCGATGACGGCGGCCCGGATCGTGAATCACTACGGCGAGAAGCCGCTTGCCGAACTAATTTTTCGGTTCGGCGAGGAAAGGAGGTCGCGGAGAATAGCCAGAGCGATCGTTCGGGCGCGGCCCGTAGTAAGCACGCGGAAACTGGCGGAAGTAATCGAGCGGGCCGCGCCCCGAACCCCTCGTGAGCGCATCCATCCCGCGACCCGAACCTTTCAAGCCCTGCGGATCGCCGTAAATGACGAGCTAGGCGAGCTGGAGAAGTTGCTCGAGGCGGCCCCTCCTCTGCTGGCTTCGGGGGGGCGGCTGGTAGTGGTGAGTTTTCATTCGTTGGAAGATCGGCTGGTCAAGCAGGCTTTGCGGCGTTGGGCCGGAAGCGGCGTGCTGGAGATTCTGACCAAGCATGTGATCCGGCCGGGCGAAGGGGAAGTTCGGTCGAATCCAGCCAGCCGCAGCGCCAGGCTGCGGGCGGCGGAGAAAAGGATGAACTAGATGGCCACGATGGAATGGGCAGCCGACTGCATGGCAGATCTATTGCCGCGGAGACAAGAAGAAGCGGAAACCCGGAGACACGGGTTCTTTTACGACGGAGTGGAGGCCGGGCCGGAGGTGCGGGCCTCGCTTTCGCGGCGCTCGGCAGCCACCAGGCCGCTGCCGCTCGAAGACCTTTGCTTTTTCGTCAAGCCCGTCGACAACTCGAGGCTTGTGCGGGTTGTCGATCCCCATTCCCGCAAGGAGTGCTTGGGGCTGGTGCTCGCCGCGGCGTTCCTGTTTGCTTTGGCGCTGGGTTACGTGGCTCCCTATCTGCTGATTATCCGAACTGGTTACCGGATCGAAGATTTGAAGAAGCAGTACGAAGTGCTGGTCGAAAGCAACCGGCAGCTCCAGGTGAAGGAAGCCGCTCTGAAGGATCCGCAGCGGATTTATGGCATCGCCCGCGGAAAGCTTGGTCTCGATACTCCTTCCGGCGACCGAGTCGTTTGGACCGATCCCGGCCGGAACCATTCTTACGATGGAGACCTGATCGCGCGCAACTCGCCCCCCACCCGGAATGGTGAAAAGTAACAATGGCGGCTTCGAGCCAGCCCCCGGGGTCCCGGCGTCTCCGCCCGCTTGCGGCGCAAGGGAATCTGTTCGCGCCGGCCATGGGATGGGGCAGTTCTCCGGCGACGCAGGCCCGGGCCGCCCTGGCGGGAGCCCGACGCAAGGTATTGTGGTTCTGCATACTGGCGTTGGTTTGGGCCGGAGCCATCTTCGTTCGTCTGGTTTACCTCCAGGTCGTCAAACACGACTTCTTTGAGGACAAAGCCCGCCAGCAGCACCAGCGCACGATTGCGGTGCGGGCCGGCCGCGGCCTGGTCCTTGACCGGCGCGGGCGAGAGATGGCCATCAGTGTCCCGGTCGACTCCATCTGCGCCATGCCCGCCGAGATCTCCGACCCCGAGGCGGTGGGCGATATCCTGGCCCGGATTCTCGGGCTGCCGCGGGCGGAAGTGGTGAAGAAGCTGTCGGTGGGCCATGGCTTCTGCTGGATCCAGCGGCTGGTGGACCCGGAGAAAGCCGAGCGCGTCCGGGCTTTGAACCTGCGCGGCATCTATTTCCAAAAGGAAAGCAAACGCTACTATCCGAAGGGCTCAACGGCCGCCCATCTGATCGGCGTTGTGGGGCTCTACCAGGTCGGGCTGGCGGGCATCGAGCAGGCGAAAGAGGAAGACCTGCAGGGGCGGCCCGGAGTGATGGTGGTGGAAACCGACGCGCGGCAGAAACAGTTCTCCGGCCATTGGAGCCAGCCGCCCGAGCCCGGCGTCAATATCGTCCTCACCATCGACGAGCGGATCCAGTACGTGGCGGAGCGGGAGCTGAACGCCGCCATCTCGCGCACGGGGGCCAAGGCCGGGAGCATCGTGGTGCTGGAGCCGAACACGGGCGCCTTACTCGCGGTGGCTAACTATCCAACGTTCAATCCGAA
>JACQDG010000223.1:0-2941 GCA_016201185.1 Acidobacteriota bacterium
ATCATGATCATCGCCACCAGAGATCCCGCGAGCTGGACCCCACGCCTGTTCATGCGCGCGATTTTCCGAGCAAGAGACTACGTTAGCACCGGGGCGGGGGCGTGTCGATTGCCGGGTGGGATTAGGGGCGGAGCCACATTCGGCCTACCTAACGCCACAGCTTCATTCGCATCATTTCGAAGTGGCGATCGTAAGTCCAGATCGGGAGGGCCAGACGTTCGCTCAGAACCGCAAGCACGGTATCAAAGAGAGTCAATGGCTGGTCGGGGTAGTCTCGGGTGCGCCGGGCGGCTTCGCTGTAGTCTCGGGCCGTGGGGTTGATCAGGCCGGAGCCGGTCAGTACCTCCTCCAGCCAGGCGTGAGCAAATTCAGGGCCCAGGCGGCGCAGGACCAGGGTGTATGCCTCCAATAGGGTGGGATAGGCTATCACTACGCTGTGCCCCTGCTTCCCCAGGCGCCTGAGCTCCTCGTGGGCCCGGCGATGGTACTGATCAGACGGATCAGCGGCGGCGTAGAGCGGCCCGGTGTCGGCCAGGATCGCCAACCTCATCGCTGCGCCAAGTACCGGTCATGGTTCAGGCTCCCATCCTTTTTCCCGCTTCCCTTGCTTGCTGGGGTGATCCGCAGCGGCCGGCTGGGAGGAAGGTAGCCTCGACCGGCCAGATACTCGCGCAAGGCGATTTGCACCACTGCGGTGAGAGCCGGCGAAACCTCCTGTTCCCGCAGGTAAGTTTCCAGCGCAGCGTCGAGGTCATCGGGGAGAGTGATGGTGGCTCGCTTCATTTCACCAGTTTATCACCAGTTGGTGAAGATGGTGAAAACCGACGTTACTTCTCGCGGCGGGGGCAGGCTGGCGAGCTTAGAAGAGCTGCCGGAGTTGGAGTTCGATGTCCGGGTCCGTGGTGCGCAGAATACCGTCTTTGGCTTCGCGGCTGCCGCCGGCGGTGTGGATGTAGCCGCGGCGGGTGCGCGGGTCGATCACCCAGACGAAGCGCACGCCGAAAGCGAGATAGTCATCGATTTTTTCCTGCAAGTCGCTGGCCCGGTCGTCTTTGGACAGAATCTCAATGACCAGGAAGGGAGGCGTGCGGGGGACCTGCTCTTCCGGCTCGCTGCCGACGTAGACGGAGACGTCCGGGACGCGGACACGGGCGGGAGCAACCTGAACCCGCAGTGAGGGGAAAGCGAAGATTGGGCGCGCAGCTTCGTAAGCGGCGAAGAAAATGATGAGCTCCCCCAACGCGCTGCTGTGGTCCATCTCACCGATATTGCGCTCAACAATGACGCCATCGATATATTCGCGGTCTCCGTCCGGAAAGCTGGTTCGCAAGTACTCCTCGACGGAGATCATGGCGTGTATCACTGCTCCCGGCGGACGTATTCGAACTCAAACGGCAGGCCCTTGATGCCGTGGGCGGGTTTGGAGATCCAGTTGGCGATCTGGCCGATTTCGTGGACGGGGACCATCAGGTTCTTCACGTAAGCCAAGTCTTTCTCGCCAGGGAGAAACTCGTCGCGGCGGGCTTCCCACTGCTCGGCGGAGAGCGGGCGGCCCTGGGGGTCGAAGTGGTGCGAACCGTAGAGGCCGATGCGGCGGTGGAAGCGGCGGTCCGGAAGGCGCAGCTCAAAGGGGATGCCGTAGCGCTGGATCATCTTGTTCCAGCGGCCCAGGGTGTTTTCACAGTCGGCGATGTAAGCGTCGCGGAGGACCTCGTTCATGGCGTTGCGGAGCGGCACATCCTCTTGGTACCAACCTTCCGGGCCGTGCTGCCAGACGCGGTAATGGCCGTCGAGGGCGAGGTGGTCCTCGCAGGCTTCTTCCTTGTAACGGCCCTTGAGTCCCGCGGAGAAGAAGCTGGCGGCATTGCTGGAGATTTCGCCGCCGAACAGGTCCAGGCTGACGCTGAACCACAGGTTGATGTAGCGCTGGACGGCCTCGAGATCGATGGCGCCATGGCGGCGGACGTCGTCGTCTTTGGTTTCGCGCATGAGCTCGCAGGCGCGCTGCACCACGCGGCCCACGCCGGACTCGCCCACGAACATGTGGTGGGCCTCCTCGGTGAGCATGAAGCGGGTGGTGCGGGAGAGCGGATCGAAACCGCTTTCGGCCAGCGCCAGGAGCTGGTACTTGCCGTCGCGGTCGGTGAAGGTGGTGAACATGAAGAACGAGAGCCAGTCGTCGATGGGCTCGTTGAAAGCGCCGAGGATGCGCGGCTTGTCGCTCGAGCCGCTGCGGCGCTCGAGCAACTCCTCGGTTTCCTCGCGGCCGTCGCGGCCGAAGTGGGAATGGAGCAGATAGACCATGGCCCACAGGTGGCGGCCCTCCTCGACGTTCACCTGGAAGAGGTTGCGGAGGTCATAGAGGCTGGGGGCGGAGTGGCCGAGCAGGCGCTGCTGCTCGACGCTGGCCGGCTCGGTATCGCCCTGGGTGACGATGATACGGCGAAGCATGTTGCGAAATTCGCCGGGGACTTCCTGCCAGGCCCGCTTGCCGTAGCTGTCGCCGAAGCCGACGATGCGGTCTTTCTCGGGCGGGGCGAGGAAGATGCCCCAGCGGTAGTCGGGCATTTTGACGTAATCGAAATGGGCCCAGCCGCCGGGCTCGACGGAGACGGCGGTGCGCAGATAGACCTGGTCGGCCTGAAAGCCTGCGGGACCCATGTCGTACCACCACTTCATGTAGTTCGGCAGCCAGTGCTCGAGGGCGCGCAGCAGCCGCTTGTCGCTCGAGAGGTTGACGTTGTTGGGGATTTTTTCGTAGAGGGACATCACGCTCCTCGAATCACGTGCGGCGCCAGTTGAACTGCGGCCGCTCGGGCTTGCCGTAGAGGCTCAAGGCGCCACGCTCGCCGACGGCGTTGGGGCGCGAAAAGATCCAGTTCTGCCAGGCGGAGAGGCGGCTGAAGATCTTGCTGTCGGCCGTTTCGGCGCCGGGGAAGCG
>JACQDG010000223.1:2952-8235 GCA_016201185.1 Acidobacteriota bacterium
GGCCTCCATGCCGGTGAGCGCGTCGGGAGAGAGACTGGCGCGCTCCTCGATAGCGACGCGCAGCTCATCGTCCCAATCGATTTCATCGATGGCGGCGGTGACCAGGCCGGCTTCCTCGGCGGCGCGGGCGTCGAAGGGTCCGGATTGAGCGAGGACCTTTTCGACTTGCGACGGATCGGCTAGAAAGCGGACGGCCAGTCGCGATGGCCCGTGGCTCATGGGCAGCAGGCCGCCGTTGAGCGGGCTCACGGCGATGCGGACTTCGCCGTCTTTATCGTCGAGCATGTAGATGCGGTCGGCGGCCAGGGCCACTTCTAGCAGGCTGCCGGCGAAGCAGGAACCGCGATCGACCATGGCAAACAGGCTGCGGGAGGTGAGGTCGAGGCGGCGGAGCGTACGGGCCATGAGCAGCAGGATTTCGTTCACAAGCCAGTGGCTGCGGTGGGCGAAGAGCGTCGCGTCGACGGCGCGCACGGCGTCGAGCGAGCCGCGGGCCTTGAGCAGGACGAGGCCGATTTCCTCGTAGTGAAGGCGCAGGCGCAGCAGGGCGTCGTCGAGCTCGCGGAAAGCGCGGAGGGGCCAGAAATCGGCGCCGGCTTGCCGGATAGCCTCCGGGGTTTCAGGCGGCGGGCCATCGGGGGCGGAGATGGTAAGCTCGGCGGTGCGTTGCGGATGATGGAGGCTCAGTGTGACGTGGCGATAGCGGACGCAGTCCTCAGCGACGACGGGGGAGAGCGCGTCCAGCACGATTCCGGGACCTTTGGGGGCCTGTTTGGCGGCAGCCAGCTCCAGAGCGCGTTGCCTGACGGACTCGGCGAAGCGGCTGCGGGGGACGACGCCATCGACGAGCCGCCACTCGACGGCGCGCTTGCCCTTGATGCCCTCAGCCAATGTAGAGAAAACGTCGGCCAGGTCGCGGCGGACACGGCGTTTATCGACCAGGCGCGTGAGGCCGCCGGTGCCGGGCAACACGCCAAGGAGCGACACCTCGGGCAGGCTGACGGTGGAATGGCCATCATCGACCAGGTAGATTTCCTCGCAGGCCAGGGCCAGCTCGTAGCCGCCGCCGGCGGTCGTGCCGTTGCAGGCGGCGATGTAGTGCTGGCCGCTTGAGGCCGAAGCGTCCTCGATGGCGAGCCGCGTCTCGTTGGTGAACTTGCAGAAATTCACCTTGAAGGAGTGAGAAGAAGACGCCAGCATGTGGATGTTGGCGCCGGCGCAGAAGACGCGGTCCTGCGCGCCGGTGAGGATGACGGCGCGGACCTCGGGGTGCTCGAAGCGGAGGCGCTGGACGGCGTCGGCGAGCTCGAGGTCGACGCCCAGGTCGTAGGAATTCAGCTTCAGCTTGTAGCCGGGGACAAGCGGGGCGTCCTCGGCGACGGCCATGGTGAGGCGGGCCAGCGGACGGTCGATCTCCACGCGCCAGTGCTTGTAGCGGCTGGGGTGGGTTTCCAGTTCGGCGGGGACCATACCTGCTTTGATGATAACCCGGCGGGGCGGAAGAGGGCGTCGGATAAAATAAGGCGGTTTCGAAGGGGGCTCAAATGAGGCGACTTTTGTTATTGCTTATTGCGACGGGCGCGGCCTGCCTGGCCGAGGGGCCGAAGATTCTCATCGTCACGGACATGGAAGGCGTGGGCGGAGTGAACGATGCGGAGGAGCAATTGCTGCCGGGGCAGCGGCGGTATGAGGAGTCGCGACGGCTTCTGACGGGCGAGGTCAACGCCGCGGTGGATGGGGCGCTGTCGGGCGGGGCGAGCGAAGTGGTGATCTGGGACGGGCACGACGGGAGCCGGTCGCTGAGCATTGATGAGATTCATCCTGGGGCGCGGCTGCTGCAAGGGAGGCCGACGCCGGCGAATTATTACATGGCCGACCGGCTGTATGACGGCATTATGTTCGTCGGTCAGCACGCCATGGCTGGGGCCAAGAACGGCGTGCTGGCTCATTCCCAAAGCTTCAATGTGCAGGGCATTTTCTTGAACGGGCGGCCAGTAGGGGAGATCGGGCAGGTGGCGGCGATTGCGGGCTATTTCAACATTCCGGTGAGCATGCTGGCGGGGGACCAGGCGGCCTGCGAGGAGCTGCTGGCCTTGCAGCCGAAGGCGGAAACGGCGGAGGTGAAGCTGCTGGCGGGGAAGGGCTCGACGCTGAGCCTGTCGCACGCCGAGGCCAAGACGAAGATTCCCATGGCGGCGGAGCGGGCCGTGAGGCGGATACGGGAATTTGCGCCCTGGAAGATCGAGGGGCCAGTGGAGTTGAAGTTCGAGTATTATCCGCAGGCCGGGGTGAGGAAGGAACCGGTCGTCTATCGGGGGAAGACGGTGCTGGAGGCGTACGAGGCTTGGCTGGGGAAGTGAGGGAAGCGGGGAGCTAATGCCTGAGCAACTGCTCGACTGTCTTCTTGAGGGTAGGCAGCTTGTTGCGAATTATGTCCGAAATACCTCTCCGATCACCTCCAGGTTGCGTATCACAGCATCAAAGGTCTTGGAGTCGTTGGAGATGTCTTCTAGTGAAAAACCTTTGGTGTATTGACGTATCCTCGAAATCGCCTCAAGGATGTCTTCCAGATAGACCTTATAATCCCGGGGCATAAACGGCTGCGTCTACGATGGCGGCGCGAAGCCTCGGTTTGACGGCATCGGCGATCACCAGGTCCACCCGGCAGTGAAAGAGCCGCTCCAGGAATTCTTTGAGGTCCATGTAGGCGTCAAAGGTCTTTTTCTCGAAGTCCACCACTAAGTCGATGTCGCTGGTTCCTGTGGCTTCGTTCCGGGAGTACGAGCCAAACAGACCGAGCTTACGGACGCCGAAGCTACGGATCTTGTCGCGGTTGGCTTGAAGAACTTCGAGGATTTCCTCCCGGCTCCTGTTCATGATGTTACCAGGATACCTCAGGAGTCTTGCTCACGCACTGCTGCACCAGGTCCTCGTATTGGTCGGTGACCCTTTCCCAGTCGTAGCGGGAGCGGACGACTTCCAGAGCCAGTTGGCCGCGGCGGAGGCGCTCTTCGGGCGGAAAGGCCGCTACGCATTGGATGGCGGCCGCTAAGGAAGCTTCGCTGTTCTCGAAGGCGATACCGGTTTCGCCGGCGACCTCGGCATTCTCAAGATTGTCGAGATAGAGGACGCAGCGGGCGCGGCCCATGGCCTCGATGAGGGCGGGGTGGGTGCCGCCGACCTCGGTGGCGTGGATGTAAGCGAAGCTGTGAGCCTGCAGCTCGTGGTAGCCCTGACCGTAGATGGCGCCGGTGAAAAGAATGCGCGGGTCGCGGGTCTCGCGGACGCGGCGGATGTAGTCCCTGGCGTAAGGGGCGTCGCCCACCATCACCAGCTTCTTGTCGACAGAAGTTTTCCCGAAGGCGCGAACTACGAGCAGGGCGTTGTTTTCCGGCTCCATGCGGCTCACGTAGAGCCAGTAGCCGTCGGGCTCGAGGCCAAGGCGGTCGAGGATTTCGCAGGTCTCGACCGGGCCGGTGTCGGCGCCGTAGGGAATGAAGCGGGTGGGCTGGCCGTGGCGCTCGAAGTAGTAGCGGGCGATGGCCTCGGCGTCGGTGACGACGGCGGAGGGAAGCAGGGTGGTCAGCCGCTCGGAGAAGGCGTACCAGAGGCGGGCCAGGGCGTTCCACTTTTTGCGGTGGCGCTCCAGGCCGTCGACGTTGATCACCGCCGGCATGCCGGCCAGGCGCGGCAGCACGGTGAAAATGGTGTTGGCGCCGTTGCAATAAAGAGCGACGTCGTGGGGATGAAACAGCAGGTGGAGGGTCGAGAGGAAGGTGTGGGCCACGGTGTCGAAATACTTGTGGGGGATGGTGGGAAGCTTGACCAGGCGGACGCCGCGGTACTCGGAGGACGGATAAGAGATGTTATTGCTGCGACAATAGACGGTGACGTGGTGGCCGCGGCGGGCGAGGCGAACGGAAAGCTCCTCGGCGAACGTCTCGAAGCCTCCGTAATTGGCGGGAATGCCGCGCGTGCCCAGAAGGGCGATTCTCATCCCAGCAAAAGCCGGATCAGTCGCCGGCCGCCCGGACCCTGGCTTCCAGCTCCTCCGGCTGGTGCTCGAGCGGCAGGCTCACCGGGGTGAAGCGGAACCACTGCTCGATGTAGGCGTCATCGACGCGCCGTCGGGCTTGGATCCAGCGGCGCTTCTCCAGCACCCGGCTGAGGTTGCGGGCGGTGAGGAAAAAGGCCTTGATCGAGGTCTGTTCCCCTAGCAGGCAGTAGGCCATGATGCCCAGGTCGCGCAAGGTGATGGGAACCACGTTGCGGAGGTAGAGACTGGGGGTGATGTTTTTCAGCCGCATCAGAAAGCGGTTCTTCACCGAGTGCATGTTGATTTCCGCCGGGACGGAACGGCGCATGCCCGGGCGCAGCTTGCGAACGTGGTAGGCCCGGGCGTTGGGGGCGTACATGCACTTCCAGCCGAGCAGTTGGGCGCGCCAGGCCAGGTCGGCGTCCTCGCGGTAGGCGAAGAAGTCGGGGTCGAAAAACTCGCCGTTGATGGAGACGTCGTTGATCATCTCGCGACGGTAGCAGGCGGCGGCGGCAGTGGCGCCGAACACGTATTCGTAGTGGAGGTAGTGGCCGTTATCGCATTCCTGGCTGCCGCGGTCGAAGTGGCGCAGCATGGGGGTAAAGTAAATGCCGGTGGAATCAACGACGGGCTCCTCGGGGATGTCGAAGGCCGGGGACATGGTGAACAGCTTGCCGCACACGGTGCCGACAGCAGGGTCGAGCCGGCCGCCGTCGACCAGGGCCCGGATGAAGCCCGGCAGCAGGAAGACGTCGGGATTCAGCGTGAGCACCCAATCGCCGCGAGCGAGCGCGATGGCCTGGTTCTGCGCCGCCGCGAAGCCGATGTTTTCCTCGTTGTAGTAGATCCGGCAGCGGTCTTCAAACTGTTCCAGGATATCGCTAGTGCCATCAGTCGAGGCGTTATCGATGACGATGATTTCCTTCAGCCGGTATCGCTGGGCCAGCACCGATTCCAGGCACCGCTTAATGAATCTGCCGCTGTCATAAGTGACTATCGTGACGGAAACCACGTCGTTTTGCGTCATGAACAAGAACCCGAGCGTCCGAAATTACTGCGTCTGTTTTTTACTGCCACTCTATGAATTGGAACGAGCCCTTCCATCCCGCCAACCGAACAAGAAGTAGCGGCCGGCAAGCCGCGCCACTCTCCAAAATGCCCCGACGGACTTCAGGCTCCTCTCCGAGGCGAGATCCGCGATGACCCGCGGAATTGAGCCCAGTACAACGGCCGCACACACCGCCCTC
>JACQDG010000224.1 GCA_016201185.1 Acidobacteriota bacterium
CGGGGCAGATCGTGCTTTCCAGTGTGGGCTTCGTCAAGGCTGACCTGGAAGAGGCGGCGCGTTGGCTGGGCGTTGCGAACCTGTTCCACCGCGACGAAAAGATCGAAGCTTTTCGCGCCGGTTGAGGGTCCAAGAACTAAACTCCGGTCGGAGTTTTGATTCCATGCCAAAGAAGCCGGCGCGGCGGCGGAACGTGTTCCGGGCGGCGAAGGAAGTCCGGAAGCTGGCGCGGGAGCGAATCGGCCCGGTGCCGGCGGGCCGAACGATCCAGCCCAAGAGCCGCAAGCCCACGAAGCATCCCAAGAAAGAAAAAGAAAGCTGGCTGGAAAACTAGCGGGGACGAGGGGCGCATGAACATCGTGCAAGGACATACCGGCTGGCTGGAAGTGATCTGCGGGCCGATGTTCTCCGGCAAGAGCGAGGAGCTGATGCGGCGGATGCGAAGAAGCGAGATTGCCCGGCGGCGGGTGCAGATGTTCCAGCCGGCGGTCGACCTGCGGCGTTCCTCCGAGGAGGGCGTCTCCCAGGGCGGCCTGCGCACCCCGCCGCTGCTCGTCTCCTCGGCCAAGGAGATCCTGGATTTCCTGGAAGTGCGGACGGAAGTGGTAGGCATTGACGATGCGCATTTCCTGGGTCCGGACCTGGTGGAGATCGCCAACCACCTGGCCGACATGGGCAAGCAAGTGATCGTGGCAGGGCTTGACACCGATTACATGGGCCGGCCTTTCGAGCCGATCCCGGCGCTGCTGGCGCTGGCCGAAGAGATCACCAAGACGCTGGCCATCTGTGTGCAGTGCGGCGGGCCGGCCAAGTATACCCAGCGGCTGGTGGAATCGACGGAACGGATTGTGATCGGAGCGGCCGGGCTGTATGAGGCCCGCTGCCGCCGTTGCTTCGAGCCCGGTGTACCCCGCCAGCAGCAACTGGATTTTGTGAAGCCGAAGCCGGGAAAGGTGCAGTGATGGCGCCCTTCCTGTCGGCCGGTCCCCTGTGAACGAACAACCAACTTCCCCTGAAGAATCCGGAGAGGACAGGAACCCTGTCCCCCGCTGGCTGTCTTCATTCTTGCCTGCCTCGCCCGCCCGGTTCTTCCGCTCCCTGATCCGGCTTGTCGTTTTTTTTCTTTTTACATGGATCGCGTGGTGGCTCGTCGCCAAGATGATTACACCGCTGGTGGACATGCTGGTGGCCAGCGCCTTGTCGCTGGCTGTGGCTGTAGTCTCGATCACCGCGGTCATGATGCGCATCTACGAGCTCCAGCCTTTTTATGTGGTGGGATTCTTTTGGAATCGCGTGGCCCTGGCGCATCTGAAAATGGGGCTGGCGCTGGGGGCCGGCTCTTCCTTGTTGATAGTGCTGATCCAATGGGCCGGCGGGTGGGTCCGCTTGGAGCGCATCGGGCCGATTCCCAACGCCTGGGCGACCTTCCTTTTCGGCTTCTTCATCCTGGCGGTGGGGGCCACGGGAGAAGAGCTGCTCTTTCGAGGGTATGGTTTTCAACACTTGATCTGCGCCTTTGGCCCCTGGTTTTCCATCCTGTTTACCTCCGGGCTGTTTGCCCTCGCGCACACGGCCAATCCTTCTTTTTCGCGCTTAAGCCTGATCAATACGGGCCTGTTCGGCCTGGTATTTGGTTATGCCTACTGGCGCACGCGGGATTTGTGGCTGCCACTCGGCATGCACTTTGCCTGGAATTTCTCTCTGACCACTATCGGCGCAACCGTCAGCGGGCTTAAAATTAAATTGACGGCAGTTTCCGTAGTTTCGGCCGGCTCGCGGCTGTGGAGCGGCGGTGATTACGGGCCGGAGGCCAGCCTGGTGACCAGTTTTGTTCTGCTGGCGACGATGGGGCTTCTCTGGAAGCGACCCCCGGCCCGGCAGCAGCAGGGGATTGTCGCCGCCCAGTATGGAGGCCGGACATGAGACGATCAGGAGCGTGGGTGCTCAGCGCCGGCTGGAGCTTGCTGGCTTGCGCTTCGCCTTCGCTGGCTGGCGAGAAGCTGACTTTTGCGGAGCGTACCGAGATTGTGCTGGGCCTGATGGCGGAATACGCCACGGTGAAAGTGGCCCTGCCGCGCTCGAAGAAGGCGCTGGAAGTCACGGCCGCGGGCAAGCACGACAAGGAGAAGTGGGCCGAAGCGATGCAGCAGAACGGCCCGGCCGGCCGCGTCGGCGACCTGGTGCAGATTACCAAAGTGGGGATCGAAGGCGACCGGCTGCTGTTCGAGATCAACTACGGCATGAAAGGCCGGCGGCGATGGTGGCATAACGTGGAGGTGGGCACCAGCACCAGCGGCCGGATGGCGCCCATCGCCCAGGATCAGAACAGCAACGCTCCGAGCGGCACCATGCTGGCATTGGTGTTCGACAAGCAGCTCCCGCCCCTCAAGGCCGCCGAGATCAAGAAAATGCTCCAGCCCATTCTGGATTTCGAGAAGCACTCCGCCACGGAACTTTACACCGATACGCTGCCGAAAGAGTTTCAGGAGGCCATCAAGGCCAAGAAGGTTTTGGTCGGCATGGACCGGGAGATGGTCCTGCTGGCCAAGGGCCGCCCGGAAAACAAGCTGCGGGAGACCAAGGACGGCGTGGAGACGGAAGACTGGATTTTCGGCAAGCCCCCGGGCACTATCACCTTCGTGACCTTCGAGGGCGATAAGGTGATCCGAGTGAAGGATATGTACGCAGGAGCGCAATAGGCCTCGGCTCCTGGCTTCCAACTTCTCAATCTAATGGAGGAACGATGGCAGCAGTAAAGGTAGGCATCAACGGTTTCGGCCGGATCGGGCGCAATATTTACCGGGCCGCGATCGACGCGGACGACGTCAACATCGTGGCCGTCAATGATATTACTGATACTAAGACCCTGGCCCATTTGCTCAAGTACGACTCGGTGCTGGGCAGCCTGTCGGCGCAAGTCAAGGCGACCGACAACTGCATCCACGTGGACGGCAATTATTTCCAGGTTACGGCGCAGAAGGACCCTGCGCAGATCGACTGGACCTCGCTGGAGGCCCAGATCGTGGTCGAGTCCACCGGCCGGTTCACCAAGGCCGAGGAGGCACGCAAGCACCTGCGCGGGTCGGTGAAGAAGGTGATCATCTCGGCGCCGGCCACCGGGGAGGACCTGACCATAGTGCTGGGGGTCAACGACGACCGCTACGAGCCCGCCAGGCACTCTATTCTGTCTAACGCTTCCTGCACCACCAACTGCCTGGCGCCGGTGGCCAAAGTGCTGAACGACAGCTTCGGCATCACCAAGGGTGCCATGACCACCATTCACAGCTACACTAACGACCAGGTCATCCTCGACTTTCCGCATAAAGACCTGCGGCGGGCCCGGGCCGCGGCGCTGAATATGATCCCCACCAAGACCGGGGCGGCCAGCGCCATCGGCCTGGTGATTCCGGAACTCAAGGGCAAGCTGGACGGCTACGCCATGCGCGTGCCGACTCCCAACGTTTCCGTGGTGGACCTAGTGGCAGTGTTGAGCCGGGACGTCACGGCCGAGGAGATCAACGCCAAGCTGCGCGCTGCCGCCGAAGGGCCCCTGAAGGGCATTCTGGGGTACACCGAGGACCCCGTCGTTTCAAGCGACTTCATGCACGATCCGCGCAGCTCGATTGTGGATGCCACCATGACCCGCGTACTTGGCGGCAACCTGGTGAAGGTGCTGGCCTGGTACGACAACGAGTGGGGCTTTTCCTGCCGGGTCGTCGACCTGATTCGCTTGCTCGAGAAGCGGGGGCTGTGATGCCCCTTTCCCTTCGCGAGCTGGATCTCCGCGGCAAGCGTACCTTCATGCGGGTGGACTTCAATGTTCCGCTCGATCCCACGGGAAGCCAAATCACCAGCGACACGCGGATCAAGGCCTCTCTGCCCAGCATTCGGTATGCCCTGGAGAATGGAGCGGCGCTGACCCTGGCCTCTCACCTGGGCCGTCCCAAGGGCAAACCTAATCCAGTGATGAGCCTGAAGCCGGTGGCGGCGCGGCTTTCCGAACTGCTCGGCCGGCCCGTGACGATGGCGCCGGATTGTGTCGGTCCGGCGGTGCCGCCGGCGGCTCCGGGCGAGGTGGTCCTGCTCGAAAACCTTCGCTTCCACGCCGGGGAAGAAAGGAACGACGGGGAGTTTTCCCGGCAGCTCGCTTCCCTGTGCGACGTCTATGTCAACGATGCTTTCGGCTCGGCCCATCGGGCGCATGCCTCCACAGTGGGCATGGTGGAGTTCGTGCCCGTGGCCGCTGCCGGATTCCTGATGGAACAGGAGCTGAAGTATCTTTCCATGGCGGTCAGCTATCCTGTGCGGCCCTATGTCGGCATCCTGGGTGGCGCCAAAGTTTCCGACAAGATCGAGGTGATTACCAACCTGTTGAAGATTGTGGATCGTCTTTTGATCGGCGGCGCTATGGCTTACACGTTTCTGAAGTCTCTGGGATTCGGTGTCGGCCGGTCGCTGGTCGAGGATGACAAGCTAGGCTTGGCCAAACAGTTGCTCAAAGGGGCCTCCGACAAGCTACGGCTGCCACACGATCACGTGGTGGCCGCCGAATTGAAGGCCGACGCGGAGTGGGAGGTTGTGGATGGGGTCAATACTCCGATCCCGAACGGCTGGATGGGCGTGGATATCGGCCCGCAGACCGTGGCTGCTTACGCTGAGGAAATCTCCAGCGCGAAAATGATTGTCTGGAACGGACCGATGGGCGTCTTCGAGATCCCGCCATTTGCCAGGGGTACCATCGAGCTGGCCCAGGCTGTGGCCGCTTCCGGGGCTACGAGCATCGTCGGCGGCGGTGATTCGGAAAAAGCCATCAAGACGGCCGGTGTGGCCGACAAGATTACCCACATTTCCACCGGCGGAGGCGCCTCGCTGGAGTATCTCTCCGGCCGCACCCTACCAGGCGTGGCGGCGCTGGAAAAATAGACTCTTGCAGCGCGTTCTGATCCCACACTGATCCCACAGAGAGTGTCTTTGTGCTATCATTATGCTAACATGTTGGCATGCCTGAAGTGTTAGTCAGGGACTTGGACCCTTTGGTCATCCGGCGGCTGAAGACGCTGGCGCGAGAGCACCAGCGTTCACTGCAGGCCGAGCTGAAAACCGTTCTGGAACGTGAGGCCGAGTCTGCGGTCTCGATGGCGGAGTTTCGTAAGGAAGCGGCCCGCCTCCGTCGGCGGCTGGCCGGCCGCAGGCACACCGACAGCGCCACATTGCAGGCGGCCGGCCGCCGGCGATGACGCGGTACGTCGTCGATGCAAGCGTCGTCGTGAAGTGGTTCGTGCCGGAGATCCATTCGGAAGCAGCCCTTCAATTCACAGTGTCCGAGTGCGAATTACTGGCTCCGGACTTCCTGCTGACGGAAGTGGGCAATATCCTTTGGAAGAAGATCCGCCGCGCCGAGCTTACAAGAAATGAAGGACGAGAAGTATTGCGGGTCCTTCGTCGTGCTCCGCTACAGATTCACCCCTCCGAACTCCTGCTCCAGCCGGCGTTTGAAATCGCGTGCAGCACTGGCCGCAGCGTTTACGACAGCCTTTACCTTGGGCTCGCTGTCCTCAGGCGCTGCCGGGCAGTGACAGCCGACCGGCGACTCTACAACGCTCTTCAAGGCAGCCCTTTCACCGCCAACGTTCACTGGATTCAAGAGGGGCCGTAAAGGAGTGAACCGGCCCTCCGCTACTTCCTTCGCAGGGGCTTGAAGCGGTACTTCAGGATGCACCACAGCGCCCGGAAACCGTCGCGGAGGCCAATCTTTTTGCCTTCCTCGTAGGTGCGGCCGTGGTAGGCGATGCCGACCTCGTAGATGCGGGCCCGGGAGCGAGCCAGCTTGCAGGTGATCTCAGGTTCGAAGCCGAAGCGATCTTCCTCGAGTACGATCGACTGGATCAGTTCCCGCCGGAAAACTTTGTAACAGGTTTCCATATCGGTTAGATTCAGGTCGGTGGCCATATTGGACAGCAGGGTCAGCAGCTTGTTGCCCAGTGAGTGCCAGAAATACAGCACCCGGTGTTCCTGGGTGCCGACGAAGCGGGAGCCGTAAACGGCGTCGGCCTGGCCGCGCTCGAGCGGCTCGATCAGTTTGTAGAAATCTTCCGGGTCGTATTCCAGGTCGGCGTCCTGCACGATAACGTAATCGCCCCGGGCCTGTGCGAAGCCCGTCCGCAGAGCCTTGCCCTTTCCCATGTTGTGCCGCTGGAGGATGACCTTCACGCTGGAGTTTTGCCGCTCGATCTCGGCGAGGCGCTCCCGGGTGCCGTCCGTCGAGCCGTCATCAACGACAATGATCTCCTTGGAAATGTCGACTCGCTCGACGCGGTTGATAATCTCGGCGATCGTTTCGCGCTCGTTGTAGACCGGGATCACTACCGAGAGCTTGAGGTTCATAGATCGAGCTCAGCCGCAAGGTGTCAGTATACCGCCCTGGATTTCACCGCCGTGCTTTCGGAGCCACTCGAGCATGGCGCGGAAGGCCTGACCCCGGTGACTATGGAGAAACTTTTCTTCCGGGTCGAGCTCGGCAAACGTGCGACCGAGCGGTGGAAAGTAAAACAGCGGGTCGTAGCCGAAGCCGCCCGCGCCCCGCGGAGCATCGATGATGTTGCCCTCGGCCTGGCCGCGGAAGGTGGCTAACAGGCGCCCGGGTAAAGCGAGAGCAACAACACAGACGAAGCGGGCGCGCGGGCAGGAAGGGAAGGCGCCCGAAACGCGGCGCAAGTTTTCAATCAGCAGAGCGCGGTTCTGCTCGTCGGTCGCGAGCGGGCCAGCGTAGCGCGCGGAGCGAATGCCGGGCTCGCCCCCTAGCGCGTCCACTTCCAGGCCGGAATCATCCGCAAACAGCAAAGCATTTACGTGGCGGGCGTAGCACAGCGCCTTTTGAATGGCGTTTTCTTCGAAGCTGCGGCCGGTCTCCGGGCAATCGAACGGCCCGGTCGCCGCGATCTGCAATTCGGGCGGCGCGGCCAGGCGGAATTCAGCCAGCTTGCCCGGATTAGCCGTGGTGCAACAGAGCGTAAGCATTACCAGGAAGCGATGCGGCGCTGGGCGGCGATCAGTTCCTGGATGCCGGTGGCGGCCAGGGCCAGCATTTCCTGCAACTGCTGCTGATTGAACAGGGCATGCTCGGCCGTCGCCTGGACCTCGACGAAACGCCCGCCGCCGGTCATCACCACGTTCATATCGACCCCGGCCCGGGCGTCCTCTTCGTAGCAGAGATCCAGCATCGGCACTCCGTCCAGGATCCCCACGCTGATGGCGGCCAGGTAGTCAGTGAGAGGCATGCGGGAAATAAGCTTCCCCTTGATCATTTGCTTCAGGGCAAGGGCCAGGGCCACAAAGGCGCCGGTGATGGAGGCCGTCCGGGTGCCGCCGTCGGCCTGTAGAACGTCGCAATCGATGGTCAAGGTTCGCTCCCCCAACACGGCGAGGTCGGTCACGGCGCGCAAGGAGCGGCCGATGAGCCGCTGGATCTCGTGGGTGCGGCCGGAGATTTTGCCGCGCACCGCTTCGCGCGGAGTGCGGGTGAGGGTGGAGCGTGGCAGCATGGAGTACTCTGCGGTCACCCACCCCTGGCCGCTGCCGCGCAGGAAAGCGGGCACGGCGTCTTCCACCGTGGCGGTCACGACGACTCTCGTGTTGCCCATCTCAATGAGAGCGGAGCCCTCGGCAGTAAGGAGGTACTGCGGCGTGATCCGCACGGGGCGGCATTGGGTCGGCAGCCGTTGATCGATTCGCATGGGAGGCTAAACGCCGAAGGGAAGCTCAACCGGGCTTCAAGACCGCGTAGAAAAGCAACATGACCAGCGCCATCGCCAACACCAGCCAGAAAATGCAGCCGATCTGCCGGGCGCGGCTCGTCGCGGTCTTCTTACGGCCCCGAGCCGGCCTCCACTTGGGCATTCACCAAATCGTAGCACTTGAGGGGCAGCCGGTGGGCCAAACCTTGCCGTGGTACAACAGGAGCATTGTGGCTGCGAAGACCCTGGAGCGAATTGAGAGCGAGTGGAACCGGCTTTCCGTGATTCGCATTGGAAAAACGGTCGAGCTGCGAAGCACACTGGGCGTCTTCAGCGTCTATCGGCCGGACCGCGTTCTAACCGGTTTCGCCTGGGATAGCCTGAGCCTGGCTCCTTCTTTGCTGTCCTCGCCGCCCCGGCGAATCCTGCTGCTGGGAATGGGCGGTGGGACGGTGGTTCATCAATGCCGCGCCTTTTACCACGAGGCGCGGATCGACGCGGTCGAAATCGACGCTACGGTGATCCGGCTGGCCCGAAAATACTTTCATCTGCCGCGCGCCCAGGTGAGGGCGGTCCGGGCCGATGCGTTGCAGTTTGTCAGAGAGGCCTCGGGCCCCTATGACGCCATCCTGGATGACGTCTGGCCGGAGCAGGGAAGCGCAGCCAAGCCGCTGTTTGCGGCGCCGGACTACCTGGCCGGGGTTTGCCGGTTATTGGCCCGCGATGGGGTGTATGCGGCGAATTTGTGGGGCGTCGGCGGGCGGGCTTCGGAAATCCCCCGGGCTGGGAGAATGTTGCGCCCTTTGTTCCGCCGGATGGTATTATTAGTGCCGCCAGAAGGGCCGACCCGGGCCTTGGCGGCCATGAAAGGCCGAGAAGCGCCCCCGCCGGAGGCCCGCCGCCGGCTTCGCGGGATGGGCCTGCGCGTGAAGATGCTCTGAGCGGATGCCGGGGAGACGGAATGCTTGGTCCTGCTGATCTGGAATTGATTCGCGAGTGCGGCTACTGCACGCTCCACGAACCGCGCACCGTCTCGATGTGCCAGGGTGAGCCGTTTTTGCGCGACGGCATTTTACGCTTTTTTGACGGCCGGAAGCTGTTGGTTTGCGGCTATTCGCTCGAGCCGGCTTCAGGCGGGATGAGCCGTTCAGTCGAGGCGCTGGTTCGACACTGCTTGGCGTCCGATCCCGTCGAGGTCCTGGCCTACTGCGGTCCGGAGGAGGTCGCGCTGCGGCGCCTCTGCCCGTCCAAATTCCGCCGAATATTCTTCGAGCCGGCCACCCCGGCCCATGCGGAGATGGTCCTCGATTGCCACGAGGAGCCGAAGTCGTCCCGATTGCGGCAGTGGCTGCGGTCGGCCCAGAACGCGGCTTTCCAGGTCCGTGAGGTGCCGCTGTCAACTTTTCCGCTGGGCGTGGCGCATCTCCGGCTGATCGAGCGTTTTTTTAGCTCCCGGGAAAGTACGCCTGTTCTGTTAGACATGGCCTTTCTGTTGGGGCCGCTGGCCTTCATGCCTCATGTGCGGTGGTTCGAGGCTTACCGGGAAGGCGCATTGTGCGGGCTTGCGGCGGTGGTCGACGCCTTCCGCGATATGGACCTGGCTCTTTTTCTGGCCACGGATCCCGCAGCGGCCGGAGCCAGCGACAGCCTGTATGCCGCCATGCGCGACTCGACTCGCTCACGCCGCAAGCGGTACTTGAACTTGGGGCCCAGCCCCTCGGCGGGCCATTATTCCTTCAAGGAAAAGTGGGGAGCGAAGCCGCTGGTTCCTTCTTATTACTACTGCGAGTGGGGGGCGGGGGAGTTGGCGCTCGGGGACTATAACAGTTGGCCGTCGCGCCTGGCGCAGTACGGCTTCCGCCCGGCAGTGACCTAAATCAGGAAACCGCTCTTATTTCTCTTTGCTCAGCCGCCGGAAATAATCAGCGACCGCCTTGCGGTACTCTTCCGGGACAGGCTGCTGGGCGCCTGCGCGGACTTGTGCGCCCTGCTTCTCGTCCAGCTTACGCCGCAGCAAGAGCTCCAGTTGCTCGGCTTCCAGGAGCAGCTTCTGCGCCTCGCGATCGAGGAGAAGCGGATTGCCGCCAGGGCCGGTCGGCAGAATGCCTACTCTGCCTATTTCACGGCGCAACTCTTCTAAATCACGGGCTAGCGCGGGATCGTTGCGCAAGGCGCGCTCGATCTGCGATAACTCGCCCTGGCCTTCGCGGTAGACGCGCGCGGGGTCGATTGGAATCGGCGGGACGCGGCCCGGGATGGTCGGCTGCCAGTCGCCTCGGTTAGAGTAGTCTCTCCCGGCTCTGGCATCGTTTCCTCCGCCCCGCTGCGCGCCCGGAGCGGCCTGCTGGCTCTCCCCGCCAGGCTGGCCGCCCTGCTGCTCACCCGGCTGCTGGCCTTGCTGGCCGCCACCCTGTTGCCGGGCGCGCTGGGCCGCCTGGGCCTGCTCCAGTTGCCGGCGAAGCTGCTCCACGCGGCTCAGGGCCCGCTCCAGGTTCTGGTCACCGCCTTGCTGCTCGGCCTGGGCCAGGCGCCGGGTCTCTTTCAGCCCGTCCCGAAGCTGGTTGAACCCCTGGGTCACAGCCTCCTCGCGCTGCGCGGCGTAAAGGCCCATGCCTCGCTTCAGCATGTCGGCGCCCCAGCGCAGGCGCGGGCCAAGATCGGCCTCCCGCATGTTGCTCACCGTTTCGCGAAGCCGGCGGGAAGCGTTCGGCTGGGTGGGGGCTAAGCGCCGGGCGGTCTCCGCCATGCGGCTTTCCATGGAATCGAGCTGCGACAGCATCTGCTCCTTTTCGCGGGCCATGGCCTGGACCTGCTCGCGCGAGAGGCCCTGTGCGACGAGCGGCCGGCCCGTAATCGGATCGCTGGCGCCTGGGTTGGCTCTCTGGGTCTCGAGCGCCTGCCGCATCGCTTCCTGGAGCTTGTTGGCCATGGCCTGCTGCCGCTCGGCCATGTCGTTGGCGCGCTTCTCCAAGTCTTCCATCTCATCCGAGGCGCGCTGCCGACGCTCGCCCGAAAGTAAATCCTCGGCCTCCCGCATTCTCTCCTGCGCCCGTCTCTGTGCTTCGGCGCCGCCCCCGCTCTGCGCCTGCTGCGGGCTGCCGCTGCTGGCTGCCTGCATGTCGCGGGCGGCTTGTTGCAGCCGGTCCAGAGCCCGCCGGAGATTGGAAGCGCTCTGGCCTCCCTGTTGCCCGCTCTGGCCGGCTTGCTGCTGTTGCTGCATCTGTTGCAGGCGGCGCGCCAGGTCCTCGGCTTCGCGACGCAGCATCTCCTGCTGCCAGCGCTGGTCGAACGTGGGCAGTTGCTGGCGGCGCTGCTGCTCGGCGAGCTGCTCCTGGCGGCGGGCCAACTGGCGGAGCTTTTCCAGCGCTTCGTCCAGCTCCCGGTCGCGCTCCTGCGCGGAAGCTTGGCGGCCGGTCTCGTACTGGTTCTTGGCGGTGTCGAGCTCGAGGTCGAACATCTCGGCCAGATCGCGGCCCATGTTGCCGCCGCCCCCGCCCATGTTGCCGAAGGCCACCTGGATGTCGCGGAAAATGGCTTCGGCCCGCAGCAGGTGCTGTAGCGCCTTCTGTTCCGGCGGAAGGGCATCGGTCCATTTCTGCTGCCCCAGCTTGTCAGACGCCGGCCCCATGGCCTCCGCCGCCTTCTCCATGTTGTCGCCAAACGCTTTGAAGTCGTCGCTCGCGGTCACCAGCTCCCGTCGCTTCATCCGCTCGGCAAGCGTGCGCGCCTGGTCACGCAGCTTCGACTGCAGGCCGGAGAGCGTCTTGGCGTGCTCGGCGGCCTTGAGCCTGTCGAGCGAGCGTTCCCGGGCCAGGTTCCAGGTGGCGGCGACGATCTCTTTTTGCCGGCGCGAAATCTGCGCGCTCTCGTCGTCCCCCCCTTCGCCGCCGCCGCCGCCCGTCTGTTGGGCCTGGCGGTACTCCCGCTCGAAAGGTTGTACCTCGATAAAGTACATATCGGTCTTCGACTCGACCTTGGCGTCCCGCGCCACGGCGTAATAAGAGACCACGTCGCCCGGGACCAGCGAGAAATTCTCCAGCGGGAAGGTGTGGGAAGCCGCGCCCTGCTTTCGCCCGCCGGGGACGAGCGGCACGGTCTTTTCCGGCCCGCCGTTGATCGAGTAACGGAGCTCGAAGCCCTTTAGCCCGAAATCGTCCTCCGCTTCGAGCTGCGCCGTCACTTCCTCGATCGAGGTGGCCCGATAGTCCCGGCCGGGCCGGGAGAGGCGGACGGTGGGCTCGCGGTCCGGGATGGCCTCGATGAAGAAATCATCGGTCAGGCGGACCATCTCGCCGTTATACAGAGCGGCGACGTAATACTGGCCGTCCTTTTCCACGGTCAGGCGGCCGTGGCTCCAGGTGCTCTCGCCGCTCTGGGTATTACTGAGAGGAATATTCACCTTGCCGTCCAGCCGCAGCACGCCCGCGGGCAAAGGGCGGTCGGTTTCCACCTCGACCTCCACCTCGGTCGAGGCTACTGCCCGCACGTCTCCTCCGGGCTCCTCGGTGTTTACTGCCAGGCCGGTCCAGGAGGGGTAGTGGTAGGTGAGCCGCAGTTTCTTTACATGGGGCATTTCCACCACGCGCACTTTGTATTCGGGGCTCTTCACGCCGCCGGCGGCGATGTAATAGCGGAGCGACTCTTCGACCCCGGCAAAGACGAACTCGAAGCCGGAATCGTCCAGCCGGCGCTGCATAGGCGCCTCTTCCCATTTGGCGCCGCTTGCAAACTTGGCGAACAGGCGGGCGGTCGGAGAGTAAAAACCAATGGTCCGGGCGCTGATCAGCAGGTCCGCCTTGCGCCGGATCGTGACCGAGCCGGGCTCGACCACGATCTGGTACAGATTCGAGACGGACGGGCGCAGCCATCCGGCCCACAGCCGCGCCGTCCCGTAACCGAGGTAGCCTGGCCCCGCCACCCCGAGCCAGATGATCACAGCAATAGCAGCCAGGCCCAAACCGGCAAAGGTCCAGATGGGGCCTGAGGAGGCAACCTCGGTCGGAGGCGCTTCAGCCGCGAGCTTAAGAGTGTCCTCGGCCAGCAGCGCCAGGATGGGGTTTGCACGATCGTGCTTCTGGTCGGGCTTGTCCTGGCCGGCCTTGTTTTGATCCACCCAAGTCTGGATGCGCTGCTCGAAGGCGGGGAAGCGCCGCTCCAGCCGCCGGACCCAGGGACTGCTTCCACCGGGCCGGCGCATGGCAAGCAACGGCCGCACCAGCACGGCCGCCACAATGGCCGCCAGCGCCCCGAACAGCGCCAGCCGCCCGAAAATCACACTCCAAGAGGCGAAGGCGAATCGATTCGTGAATAAGACGCACAGCAGGGTGAGAACCAGAGCCGCCGCCCCTGCGACTGCCAGCCCGCGGCTGGCCACGGTCATCTGCGCCCTCCGCTTCACTTCGCGAAGGTACTGCTCCAGAGCGAGGAAGGGATTCATTCCGACTGCGCCTCTCGCCGCAGACCCAGATGCAGGTTGCCCAGCAGCGATTCTATCACCGCTGCGGCCAGGGCTACCAGCATTACCGCCCGCCAGATGTCCTCTGGAGCACTTTGTGGGGCGCCCTTGGATCCGGCGGGCGAAGCTGGATTGGGTGAAGTCGGCTCTGTCCGGCCGGTCGCCTTCCACAGCGCCAAGACATCCTCGTCGATCGGGCGCAGGTCGCTCTCCCGCGGGTCGGGATTGGCCGCTACCAGCTCCGTCTGGCCGGCGCGGCGAATCTCGTAAAAACCTGTACTGGTAAGAGTCATCTCACGGCTGGAAACGGCTTCTGCCAGGGTCAGGGCGCGGTGGCCGGAAGGGTCAATGACCTCAACCGTGGCCCGCGGGTCCCGCCGCTTGTGCAGCTCGAGGATAGAATCGACCGTTGCCTGCGTCGTCGTCTCTTCCACGCCGGACAGATAGCGGGCCGATTCGGCCACGAAGGGCACAAACAGCGGATGAATCGGCAGGTCGTTCCAGATGTTGTCGAGCGGGGAGGCCAGCGCCAGCAACCGCCCGGCGCCGAGCGCTTCTTCGATGAGCAGCGGCGAGCCGTCCGAAAGCCGTGCCAGCACCTTTTCGGCCGGCGTGTCCCAGCGCGCGTAGCGGAAAAACTTCACGCCCTCGAATCGTTTGGCCCCGCGCAGGGCCGGGTGGCTCGAGTCCATCTCGGCGACCTGCTGGAAGCGTTCCTTCTCGCGGCCCGTGTACTGAGCGTCGGCCACGCGCAGGCCGAGCACCGGCGCTGCGCCCTCCAGGGTTATGGACGGCCCGATCACCAGCAGGGCCGCGCCGCCGGCTTCGATGAACGCCTTCAGCCTCTTCTCGAACAAGGCCGGCAAGCGGGGAACGTCGGAGATGACGACGAATGCGAAGCGCTCGAGAGCCAGCGAGCCGGCGTCGGCCGGCGTGGCCGCCTGCAACATGAACATGGATTGCGCGGAGGACTCCAGGGCCGTGCGGTAGTAGAGCATCTCCCGTGCCCGCCCGCTCTGGTGGAGAAACAGGATCGGCAATGGGTCGGCGCGCTCGAAGGAAAGCAGACGCACGTCGTCGCCCGGCAGCGGATCGGCCGAATCGATGCGAACCTCGCCGCGGCTGTGGCCGTGCGGGACCTCGAAATCCGCAAACTCCACCGTGGTCCGGCCGGACTCAGGCACGTCGGCGTTCTTCGAGGCCACCTGCCGGCCGTTGATGGCGAGCGTAACCCGGCGCGTGGTGGCCGGAGTGTCGAAGCCGGCCACGGTGACCTCGATCCGCGGCCGGGCTTTTTCATACAGGTGAAAGTCGCCCTTCACGCTTTCCACACACCAGTTGCGACCGACGCCCGTGGCGACGTTGTGTACCTCGAGCGACGCGTTCGTGGGCAGGCTGAGGTCGGCGAAGCGCCCCGGCATGGCGGATTGCTGGAAATCGGAGATCACGTGCACATTTGCGAGCGGCGCCGACTCCGGGCCGGCGCCTTGCGTCAGCGCACGCAGAGATTGGCCCAGCTCGCCATAGGAGTTGCGGGACCAGGTCGGCTCGAGCCCCTCGATGGCGCTTCGCAGCGCGGCGCGATCGCTCGAGGGCGCGTTCATCACGCGAACGCCCGGCCCGAAACCAATTACCTGGGCCCGGTCGCCGGATCGCAGCCCGTCCACCAGCGCCAGCGCCTCGGCCTTCGCCTGCCTCCATCGTTCGCCGTACCGCATGCTGAACGAGGTATCGATCGCTACCAGGCGGTTGCGGAATCCTCCGGACGAGCCGGTTACCGGGCGATAGAACGCGGGCCGGGCAAACGCCAGCGCCAGCAATGCCAGCAGCGCCAGCCGCGCCGCCAGCAGCAGCAGGTATCGCAGGCGGCGCTGGCGGATGGAGCGCTCCGTGCGGCGCTCAAAGAACATCAGCGAGCTGAACGGCACGCGCACGGGGTTCTGGCGCTCCAGCAGGTGCAGCCACAGCGGCAGCCCCAGCGCCACCAAACCCGCCAGGAACCAGGGCGCGAGAAGCGTCATTCGCTACCAGTATACAGCCAGGGTCTGATAGGATATCTGGGAGAGAAGGCCATGGCTACCCAGACGCTCGTTACCTTCGACCAGTTCATGGATTTGCCGGAGCAAGAGGGGGTGGATCGTGAACTGGACGAAGGCAGAGTCATTGAAATGCCCCATCCAAGCTTTTTGCATGGCGCCATTCAAGGCAGAGTGTTTCATTTCTTTACGGTTTATCTGGAACGAACCGGGGCCGACTTCCACGCCTCGCTGAACACGGGATTTCGTCTCGGGCCTGAAACCGTCCGAGCTCCGGACGTCTGCCTGGTTCGCAGGTCGTCTTACGCGGCGATGGAAGCGGTGAAAGGCGCCCTGCTGGGCTTTCCTGACCTTGCCGTGGAGATAGTATCCCCGAGCGATACGGCTGCCGACATGGACCGCAAGATCGAACAATATCTCCGCGCCGGGGCTGCCGCCGTGTGGGTCTTCTACCCGGAGACCCGGCACGTCATGATTCGCCGGCGTTCGGGAGAAACACGCATAGTGACATCCGGGCAGACCCTGGAAGAGCCTGAGCTGCTTCCCGGCTTGAGCATCCTGGTAGATCACGTCTTTTCAGGAATTGAGGAATTGAAAAAGTAAAGTAGAGGTTGGCCTTCACATAGGAGCTTCCATATCTTAGTTGGCAACGCCGACGCCCTTATAGATGGAAATTCTGGTTCCGGCCAGGGAGGCACTGCCATGAAGGCTCTGTGTACATTAATCTGGCTGTTGGGCTCTGCCCCGGTTTTCGCCCAACAGCTAAACCCAGCCGACCGTTCCGCGGCTGAGGCCGCCATCAAAACGATCCGGGCGCAGGCCATCCGTGCGCACATGCGTTTTCTCTCCGACAGCCTGCTGGAAGGCCGCGCTCCCGGCACGCGCGGCTACGACATCGCAGCGCAATACGTAGCCACTCAAATGGAAGCCATGGGTCTGCGGCCCGCCGGAGTCAACGGAACATGGTTCCAGCCCGTTCCGCTGCGAAAAGCGGTGAATGATGCTTCCCGGAGCTCGTATGTGCTGGTGGGGGACGGCAAGGAACAAAAGCTTGCCGATACTGCGGATTACGTGTTCGGCGGTGACCTACTGCGTGCCGAGAGCAGCGTCGAGGCCCCGCTCGTCTTCGTTGGCTTTGGTGCGACCGCGCCCGAGATGAACTACGATGATTACGCCGGCGCGAACGTACGCAACAAGATAGTCGTCCTGATTCAAGGCGCCCCACCAAGATTCCCCTCCACAGTACGCGCCTACTATTCCAGTAGGGTGGTCAAAGAGCAGAATGCAGTGGCTCATGGGGCTGCGGGCACGACCACAATCCTTTTGCCGGAAGATCAGAAGCGTGTCCGCTGGGATTGGATAGTCCCTCAGATCAAGGCTGGCCAAGTGCAATGGCTCGACGCCGCGCGTACGCCTCACGATGTGTTCCCCGAATTGCGCGTCGGAGCGCTCTTCAGCCAGCACGGAGCGGAGATGCTATTCGCTGGCGCGCCCAAGACACTGGACCAGGCTTTTGCAGCGGCGCGCGCCAACCAGCCGCAGGCTTTCCCCCTGGCGTCGAGCGCGCGAATCCACAGGGTGAGCACCCACACGGAATTTGAGAGTCCGAACATTATCGCTAAGCTTGAGGGCTCCGATCCTGCGCTTCGCGATCAGTACGTGGTGTATACGGCCCATGTGGATCATCTCGGCCTGTGTCCGCCCGTCGAAGGGGACAAGGTGTGCCATGGCGCCTGGGACAATGCGTCCGGGACCGCTAGCCTGCTGGAAATCGCGCGAGCATTCACCAGCTTGCCACGGTCGCCCCGCCGCTCCGTGCTCTTCGTATTCGTCACAGGCGAAGAGATGGGCCTACTGGGTTCTGACTACTTCGCTCATTTCCCCGCTGTGTTGATCGAGAACATAATCGCCAATCTCAACATAGATGGGTCTCCTAGCATGCTCACTTCGAGTAAGTATCTTACTGCCTATGGTGGTGAGCACTCCAGCCTGGGTAAAAATGCCGAATCGGCCGCCCAACAAGTCGGTTACAAGATCAGTCCCGATCTTATGCCTGAGGAGGTCTTGTTCATTCGGAGCGATCAGTATTCTTTTGTCCTTCAGGGTGTGCCCTCCCTCTTTATTATTGACGGTGCCGACGGCCTGGATGTGGGGCGGAAGTGGCTGACAACCAAATACCACACTCCTCTCGACAACGTGAACCAGCCTCTCGACTACGAATCAGGTGCGCGGGGGGCTCGAATGAATTTTCTGGTGGGATACGAAGTCGCCCAGCAGGACCAGCCTCCCGCCTGGAATGAGGGAGACTTTTTCGGCTCGAAGTTCGGGCGTGGCCGCGCAGCGAACACGAGAAAATGACAGCAGTCTTGTCTTTTGGGCGCATACTAAACAAAACGCTGCGCCTGACCGGGGCCGCCATTTCGGGTTTGCCATTCACATCCTCTTCTGCCGGAACAGCAGGTACTCCTTCAGCGCTGTGTCCAGGGGCCTGGAAGTATCTAGCAACAGATAATCGGCCCCGGCGCCCCGGGCTTCCGCCTGCAATTTCTGGATGTGGGACTGGATCAGGCGGCGGTATTCCTGGCGGGCGTACTCCGGGGCCACCTCCATGCGCTCGCCGGTTTCCATGTCCTCGAGCAGGGCGGCATCGCTCAGTTGCGGGACCAGCTCCGCCGGGTCCAGAACGTGGACCAGGATGATGTCGTTGCCCACCGCGTCGTGCTGGTGAAGCGCCAGGTAGGCGAGCGAGGCGGCCAGGTAGCGGGCGAACTCGATCTTGCTCACGCCGCTCGAGCGATAGCCCATGGAGGCGCTGGAATCAAACAAGAGAACCAACTGGGTGTTCGTTTCGCCCAGGTAGCGTTTCAAGTAGGTCCGCTCGGTGCGGGCGAAGACGTTCCAGTCGACGAAGCGCGGATCGTCGCCCGGGACGTAGGGGCGATACTCGGCGAATTCCTGGCTGAAGCCGAAGTACGGCGAGCGGTGCAGGCCGGCCACGAAGCCCTCCACCACGGTGCGAGCCACGAGCTCGATGGTCGAGATGCGGCTCAGCACCTGCGGGTCGAGAAGGCGTTGGGGGGCGGCCATGGCCGTGGCTCCGTTGACGCTTATTCCCGCGGGGCGGGGAAAGCTTCGAGCAGCCGGCGCAGAATATCGTCCACCGACACCCCGTCCGACTCGGCGTGAAAATTCGTCAGCACGCGATGACGCAGCACCGGCAACACCAGAGTCCGCAGGTCCTCGTAGCTGACGTGGTACCGGCCGAGAGTGAGCGCCCGGGCTTTGGCCGCCAGGACCAGAAACTGCGTGGCTCGCACGCTGGCCCCGTAGTTGACGTACTTGCCGACCGCCTCCGGGACGTTTGCCTCCACCGGGCGGGTGGCGCGGAACAGCTCCACTGCGTACCGCGTCACGCTCTCCGCTATGGGCACCATTTTCACCAGGCGCTGGAACGCCAGAATCTCTTTGGCGTTGGTGCAGGCATCCACGCTGGGCAGATCGCCGGAAGTGTTGCGGCCCACCACCTCCATCTCATCGGGGACGTTCAAGTAGTCGAGGATGACGTTGAACAGGAAACGGTCGAGCTGGGCCTCCGGCAGCGGGTAGGTGCCCTCGAGCTCGATGGGGTTCTGCGTGGCCAACACAAAAAAAGGCGGGTCCAACAGGTAGGTTGTGCCGCGCACCGTGCAGCTCACTTCCTGCATAGCTTCGAGCAGCGCCGCCTGCGTCTTGGGCGGGGTGCGGTTGATCTCGTCGGCCAGCAGCACGTTGGTGAAGATGGGTCCCGGCACGAAGGTCCATTTGCGGTGGCCGGTCGTGACATCTTCCTCAATGATGTCGGTGCCGGTGACGTCGGTGGGCATCAGGTCGGGCGTGAACTGAATGCGCTTGAACTTCAGGCCCAGGGCCGCTGCCAGGGTGCGCACCAGCAGCGTCTTGGCCGTGCCGGGCATGCCGGTGATGAGGCAGTGGCCGCCCACCCACAGCGTGAGCAGAAGGTGGTCCACGACCTCCTCCTGGCCCACGATGACGCGCCGCACCTGCTCGCGGATGCGCGTGTTCGCGTCGCGGAAGCGCTCGACCAGCTCCCGATAATCCGAGGTTTCGATTGGGGGAAGAGAAACAGTAGACATGGGTAGGTTTAACGATTGATTTCCAACAGCAGTTTCTGGGCCGGTCGATAGCCGGGAGCGGCTTCCAGCGCCTCCAGCAGGTGTTCGCGGGTCTTCTCGCGGTCCTGTAACTGGTAATAGGCACGGGCCAGGTTGTAGTGGGCCCCTGCCGGATCGATCGGCTTCAGCGCCAGCAGGGATTCGAGCTCGCGCACCGCCCGCTGCGCCTGTTTTTCCTCCAGCAGCAGATCGCCCAGCCGGGCCAGCAATTCTTCGTCCCCGGGGAAGATCCACAGCAATTGCCCCAGCACATGGATGGCGTCGTCTCGGCGCCCCAGTTCGCTGTCCAGCGCGGCGAGTTTCTTCAGCGCCCGCGGGCTGCGGCCCCCGGCGACCCGGTAGCGCTCCTGCTCCCGGGCCGCACCCTCCTTGTCGCCGGCGGCCAGCATCGCCTCGGCCAGGATCTCGTAAGCGTTGCCCGGCTCGACGTAGTCGGGGTACAGGTCCCGGGCGCGGCGGGCCGGCTCCATCACTTCGGCAAACTTTTTCTCCCGCGCCAGCCGGACCACGTTCTCCATCAGCTTGCGCCACTCCGGCTCAAAGGAGGTTACCACCTTTTCCGTGCGGGCGCGCAGGAACTCGGCGAATTCCTTGTCGAACTCGGCGGCCTTCAGGCCCAGCGCCTGCTCGAACACTTCTTCGGTGCCACGCCCTGCGCTGTAAGCGTCGAGCATGGCCAGCAACTTAGGAAAGCCCCACTTCGAAGCCACCAACTCGCAAATGGCCCCGGCCTGGAAGTAAGAGACGGGGACCTGCGCGGGGTAGGTGGGCCGCACGAAACCGCGGTCCAGCTCCGCCACGGGCAGCAGCTTCTTGTTCTTGATGGCCAGAATCACGTCGGGGGTCATGCGATCGCCCCATCCTTCGCCGGCCAGCGTTTCCTCGTAGACCGACAGGCCTTCGCTCAGCCAGCGCGGCGCTTTGTGGTGCGTTCGTTCCAGAACGAATACGTGGCAAAGCTCGTGCCACAGCGTGCTCCCCCAGTGGAAGCTGCCGGGCGGCCGCGCCGAAGGGCTATCCATCGCCACTACATAGCCGAACGTCACCCCCAGGGCCCCCAGCCCCGGCATGCCCATGGTGCGCACGGCGAAGTCCTCGTGGTCCGGGTACATCTCCAATTGCACCGGCTGCGCGGGGGTGAAGCCGTATTTCACCCGGTAGGTCTCGATGGCCTTCCCCAGCAGTTCTTCCACGTAGGGACGCAGCAGATCGGCCTCCTTCTCTTGCAGCTTGAGTACCATCCGGGGCGAGGAAAAGGTCTTGAAGCGCTTCAGGCTGTCCATCAGGCGCAGGGAGTTGACCGTGACAGCACTGTAAGGGTCGCCGCGGTAGGCGGTCTCCAGGTGCCGGCGCGCCTCGGCCTCCTCGCCCAGCCTCCACAGGTTCACGCCAAGCTGCGCGTGGGCGTCCCAGAGCTCCGGGTCGAGCGCGACGGCCTGGCGGTAAAGCCCGACCGCCTCTTTGTATCTCCTGGTGATCACGAAGAAGCGAGCCGGGATGGAATAGACCTCGCCGTAGGTCGGGTTGTAGGCTAGCGCCTTGGTCACCCATTCGCTCGAGGAGCGGCCGGCTAAAAAATCGATGGCAGCCTTGAGAGCATAGGCCTGGAGCGGACAACCTTTGGTGGCCAAAGCGCGGTCCAGGTGCTCGACGGCTTCCTTGGGGTCTTCCTCTTCCAGGGCGAGGGAGGCCAGCAGGTCGTGCGCCTCAGTGAGGTCGGGCCTGAGTTTCAGCGCCTGATTGGCCTGCTCGACGGCGGCGCTTTCAAAACCTTCCGAGGCAACCAGGGCCAGGCCCAAGTGGGCTTCGGCGCTTTGCGGGTCGATTCCGAGCGCCTCCTGAAACAATTTCGAGGCCTCGGCTCGGTTGTAGGTCTCGAGAAACAGCCGGCCCCAGGCGACGCGCGCCGCGGCGTCCTTGGGACGCATCGCCACCGCCGCGCGAAAGCTCTCGTTGGCCCGCTTGCGGTCGCCGAGCTTCCAGTAGGCTTCGGCCTGCCGGCGCGCATCAGCTTCCGCTTCGAGCATAGCGCGATAGCAGCGGCGGGCCTCGGCCCTGCGCCCGTGCTCCTGGTGTTCGCGGCAGGCTTCGAGCGCCGGCTCGGCAGTCAGGGGCCAGGCGAGCAGAAGCGCCAGGGGGAGAAATCTTCTCACGGGGTGGTTTGCTTCCCTCCAGCCGCCTCGATGGCGTCCTCGACGCGCGCCAGCTCCAGCAACAGCCGCTCCAGTTCCTTTTTGTACTGCTCGGCCGGCAGCGCGGATTTCTTGTACTTGAGGGCGTCGATCTGCTGCTCCAGGCCCTCCCGCCGGGCCAGCATCTTCCGGCGGGCCGGGTCGGTGGCCGCCACCGCTGCGCTTCCCAGCCGCGCCAGCACGAAGCTTGCGGCGAGCTTTCCTTCCAGGCGCGGATGCTCCGTGGCAAGGCGCTTCTGGTCGGCATAGAAGCGTTTCACCTTCTCCTCCGCGTACCGGAATGCCTCCAGCGCGGAAATGCTTTCGTTCTTATCGGCGTCCGCCGCCGGGTCCCGCAGCGCTTCCACCCAGTAGCGGGCGAAGACCGTGGCGTTGCGCTCGGTGCCGGAGCGGGTGGCCGTCACCACGATCCGGTTCTCCCGCGCCAGCACTTCGGCGCACACGCCGCTGGAGCTTGTGGCGTTCACGACCAGTTGGCGGCCGGCCGGGATGCGGTCCAGCAAGCCGCGTAGCTCCTCCCCGGTCACGTCGGGGCCCGGAATGTTGAACTTGTAGGTAGTCCCGTCGAAAGTACCGTGGCCGATGAGAAAGACCGCCAGAGAATCGGCGGGAGTGGTCGCGCGGGCCAGGCTATCCAAAGCAGCCTGAATGGCCTGCTTCGTAGCCGTTTTTCCGGAGAGGGTCGTCACCCGCGCCGGATCACCGGCTGCTGAGCGGCAGATTTGCTCCAGGTCTTTGACGTAGGCCGCAAAACGCTGCTCGTAATCCGGCTCTCCTCCCAGCCCCCCCACGATCAAGAAATAGGTGGCGCCCGTCTGGGCCCGTAGGGCCGGAGCAACCAGCACAAGGAAAGCTGCCATCAACCACTTATGCTTTTGGACCTCGGTCCTCACACCGCCCCCCACTTCCGGCGCAGGAGCCATTCCGCGGCCCGAATGCCCAGGATCAGCAGGAAAACAGCGGGCATATCCCACAGATCTCTTGTCTCCCGCGTCGTGATGCCCGCTGCGGAGAAGGGCAGCTCCTTGGCCAGCCGGCCCACTTCTTCCAGCTTCCAGTAGCGGCCGCCGGTCTGCTGGGCGATCTTCTGGAGCAGCTCGCGGTTCTGCTCGGGATGGAAATTTTCCGCCACGCCGTCTTCCCGATGAAACACAAGAGTCTCGCGCCCCAGTTCCTCCTCGGTGCGGTGCGCCACCACTTCCGCCCGATAGGAACCGGTCTTTTCTGCGGTGAGTTCCCCTTCGTAGATTCCTTCCTGGTCGGGCGAAGGATGGAGCTCGAGTGTCGAGGATCGGCCGTCCTCCCCGGTGACGGTGGCCACCACGGTGGCATTGTTGGCTGGCTCGTATGTCTTGGTGCGAACCTCGGCGCGCAGTTTCACTCGCGTTTCATCGGCGTAGACGAGGCGATCGGACGTCACCGTGACCGGTCCGGGCGTCGAAGCGACCAGGCTGCGCAGCAACTGCTGCCAGAAGGTGGCGTGCGTGGTGTCCTTGTGGTCCAGGCGCATGCGCCAGCGCCAGCTTCCGCCGGTGGCGAATACCATGGTGAGGCCCCGTCCGTAATTCTCCAGCGCCAGCATGGGAATGGAACGGCTGCCGGGCAGCAGGGCGTTGACCCAGGCCACGGCGCCGGGCTTCAGGTCGCCGGTCGTTTGGTAATCGGCCAGGTCCGGCAGCTTGGCCCAGCGCGCGGCGTTCTTCTCGGGATCCTCTTCCAGCCGGCAGACCAGCGACTCCCGCCCCTGTGGGGTCAGCTCGACCTTCACCGGCTGGCGATGGAAGGTCCCGCTGCCGGGCGAGATCCGAACCGGCAAGATCTCCGCCAGCGAAGAGCTGGCCCACCCGCCGTCGCCGAAAGAGCGCCGGCCGCCCAGAAACAGCACTGCTCCACCCCGCCGGTTTACGAACTCGCGGATCAGGTCCTGTTGGGCCGGAGTGAAAAAGTTCGCTTCCACCGTGCCGATGATGAGCGCCTGGTAGTCGAACAGCTCGGCAGCGGTGGTGGGAAAACCTTCGGCCAGGGTTTTTTCGCTTTCCACGCCCTGGCGGTAGAACTTGTTGCCTGTCGTGCGCAGTAAACTGACGAGGTGGATGCTGGGATCTTCCTCAGCCGCGCGCCGGATGAATTTGAATTCCCACCGCGGCTCTCCTTCTAGATACAAGATGCGCCGCCTGCCGGAGGGAACCTCGACCAGCCGGGTGAGCACATTATTGCCGGTTATCTCTTCGCCCGGCAGCGGATCGACGGCAATGGTGAGGCGGCGCAGCCCTGGATCGCCCGACTGAAAAACGAGAACTTCATTCTGCACGCCCTGCCGGGCGCGTAACTCGACTTCCCGGGCCGCCAGGATCTTGCTCCCTTCCCGGATCGACAGCCGCGCCTTTTCCCCGTCGAGCCCGTGGTGGCGCAAGGTGAGCCGGGCGTTCAACCGCGAGCCGGGCAGCGCGCGCGCCGGTATCGCTACTTCAGCCAGTTCCACGTCGCGCGGGATGTCGGTGCGGCCCACGCCGACCGCGTGCACCGGGATCCGCCGCTGGCGGATCTCGGCCATCAGGGTCCGGTCCACCCCTCCGGCGTTGTCCGAGCCGTCGGAGAACAGCACTACGCCCCCCACCGGCAGCGTGCTGGTTTCCCGCAGCACTCCGGCCAGAGACTCTCCCAGCCGTGTGGCGTTTCCGCCGGCCGCCAATTGTGAGGCCCCGTCCACCCGCCCGGCGTGGGAGGAAAAGCCGTATAGTCGCACTTGGAACCGGTTCTGCAGCTCCCGCATCCAGCCGTTGGAGAGGGCCTGCTGCACCTTTTCCAGGCGCGACTGATCGCTCTCCTTGAGATTCATGCTCTTCGAGGTGTCCACCAGGACAGCGATGACGTTCTGTTGAGGCCGTAGAGCATCCACGCGCACAGCCGGTCGCCACAACAGCGCCAGCAGCAGCGCCGCTAACGCCGTCTCGAATCCCCAGATCAGAGCGCGTCGCAGCCCTGGAAGCTTCTCCCGCCGCTGCTGGATATGCCAGCCCAGCCCTGCCGCCGCGGCGGCGATCAACCCGACCAGCCAGCCCCATCCCCAGCCGCTGAGAAAGACAAATTGCCCCTTTTCAAAAACGGCGGGCGGATACTTGAACAGGAACGAAATGGCCCGCGTCTCGCCGAAGCATTTGTTGAAAGATGGACGTATCGGAAATGACATTGATACGGATTATTTTCTGGCCTTCGGTGAGGGCCGGTTCACCTTTGTAGGGGTTAACTATTGCCCGTTCTGCGGGCGTGCGCTGTCGCGTGGCCTTTGGAACCAGGAAAAGAAGAAGTGATCGCGGGACGCCGCGACGTAGGCTGCGCCCGGCCATCTATGGGGCGCAAGCCTCCACCATTTCCTTTAGCCGCGCCGCGCACATGCGGCTCCCTTCCTCTTTGCGGCCGCCCGGGCCGCCCCAGTGGGTCTCCAGGCTGATCGCTCCGCGATAGCCATCGCGCGCCAGCGCCTGGATCTGGCCCCTCCAATCTATGTCCCCTTCTCCCAGCGGTCCCCACGTGACGCGGTCTCCGGCGGGGTCTCGCAACCCGTCCTTCGCGTGGACGTGAATAATCCGGGAGGCGGACAGCAAGGAATAACCGTGTGGAAACGGGGACTCGCCGGCCATATAAGCGTTTCCGGGGTCCCAGACCAGGCCTAAGCCCGGTTCGTTGAGCGCGCGCAGCAAGGGCGCCGCTTCCTCTGCGGTGGCGATGTTGCAGGCGTGCTCGTTTTCCAGCCCGATGCGCAGGCCGTAGCCGGCGGCCCGATCCACCGCCCTGGCCAGAGACTCGACGATACGGCCGAACAGCCGCTGCGGCTCCACGCTCCGCCAAAAGCTGAAGACGCGCACCAGCCCGGCCCCCAGCGCCGCCGCCACCTCGAGGGATCGCTCCAGGATGCGCGCCTGATCGGCAAACGCGTGGGCCGAGTGGAACGCGTCCTGCTCAAAGCGATGGTCGATCGCTCCCCCTTCGGGATGCGTGCATTTGAACACCGGCGAGGCGATGGAGAGGATCCGCAGGCCGGCTTGGTCGGCGGCGCGGCGCAGGCGGGCGGTCTCGTCATCGCTCATGTCCGCGATGTTCTTATCCCACGCCGTGCGCACCTCCAGGCCCGCGAAGCCCAGTTCGACGGCAATTGCTGCCGCGCGTTCGAAGTCCTGGCAGAATTCGTCGGTGATAAGAGCCAGAGGAAAGCGTCCCATGGGGCAGACAGATCATGATACCAGCGGGGAGGACGGCCTTCTAAGCCGCGTTTATCTGTGTTCCTCTGCGGTTCCCGATTCCTGCCGGATTTTTTTCAGTTTTTCCAGGAGGGTGGTGCGCTTCAGGCGAAGGATCTGCGCTGCCTGGCTGCGGTTGCCCTGCGTGTGCTCGAGCACCCGCAGGATCAGGTCCTTCTCAAACTCGTTCATCATCCCCTTGAAGTCCAGTTCCGGGCCGGAACGGGGAGCCGGCCCCGAGAGACCGGGCAGGCCGCGGGACGGCGGGAAGTCGGCCAACGCCACTTCGCTCTGGTCCTGGCTTCGGATGACGGCGATCTCCACCGCGTGCTCCAGTTCCCGGATGTTGCCCGGCCACGGGCGGGCCATCAGATCGGCCTCCGCTGAGTGGGGCAGCCGCTTGGCGGGCAGGTTGTCCCGCCGGCAGAATTTCTCGAGAAAATGCGCAATGAAAAGGGAGATATCCTCCCGCCGCTCCCGCAGCGGCGGCAAGTGAATGGGGAACACGTTGATGCGGTAAAAAAGATCTTCGCGGAAGCGCCCCTCGGCTACTCGTTTCCACAGATCGACATTCGTGGCGGCGATCACCCGGACGTCCAGCTTGATGCTCTCCACCCCGCCCACGCGGTGGATCTCCCGTTCTTGCAGCACACGCAGCAGCTTCGGCTGCAACTCCAGGGGCAGATCCCCGATCTCGTCGAGAAAGATGGTGCTGCGGTGGGCCTGCTCGAAACGGCCCATGCGGGCCTGGTGAGCGTCGGTGAAGGCGCCGCGAACGTGCCCGAAAAACTCATCTTCGAGCAGCGTCGCCGGGATGCCGCCGCAGTTGACTGAAATCATGCGGAGCTTGCGCCGGTGAGAAAGCAAGTGGATAGCCTGGGAGATGCGCTCCTTTCCCGTGCCGGTCTCGCCGCTGATAAGCACGGTGGTGTTCTTGGGCGCCACCAGCCGCACCTGCGCCAGCACGCGCTGGATGGCAGGGCTCGAGCCGATGATCAAGTCCTGGGGCAGTTGCGGCAAGGGCTGGTCCGGCGCCGGTTCGGCAGGGCCGCCCTGCTCGAGCGCGCGCTCGATTTCCCCCAGCAGCCCTTCGGCTCGCACCGGCTGGGAGAGGAAATGGGCTCCGGCGCGCTTCAGGATTTCCACTGCCCGGCCCCAGCGCTCGGGGGAATTCAGAATGAATAGGGGGGCGGGCCGGTCGCCGTTTTGATCCGGCCGCAGCAGGCCCAGGAAAGCCTGCACCGGGTCCTCGAGGTCCTCGGATCCAAGGTCGGCTATGACCAGGTCCGGCGACGAGGTGACTAGTTCTTGAAAGGCCTCCTCGAGGGCCGGGGCGCGAAGGATGCGAAATCCCCTAGCCTCCAACTGAGTGTGCAGATCATCCTGTTGAGGACCAGCCGGACCTACCAACAGTATCTGGTACTGGCCTGTTTGATTCGAAGTGGCGGGAAACATTATCGTAGCCAGCTCCGACTTTTCGTTCGGACATGACGGAGAATGCACGCCTTTCGCCAAAATTTCGACGTTTTCTTCACAAAAGAAAAGAAACCACTTGGAAACACCAGCGGAGAAGCTTCGGCGACGTGTTTCCCGAATTGGAACGCGAAGAGCGGGACGTGCGTTCCAGAATGGAACCGCATTCCCCATTTTGTAACTTCGCCCGGTCGGCAATAACACGGGAATGCTAGTCCCGGGTCGCTAGGCCGGACGCTTCGAAAGACATAGATATTCCGGCACTTTGCGTCAATTCTTCGACAGGCTGGGCCGTTTTGCCTTTTCGATCAGCCTGAAAACAAAAGGGTCTATTTCCCTGTCCGAGCTGGTCAGTGTCGTGCAAGCAGAGCGTGGCGTCGGGTTGAAACTAAGCCAGGCCCGGCGAAGGCTTACGGGTCTCGGGCAAAAGCGACGGCCCGCCGCACCATCACCCGTTTGGCGAGCACGAAAGAAAGCGGCTGAGAAATCTCGAGCGGAGGCAGAGAAACCAGTCATGTCTTGCACAGGCCTTGCAGTGAGAACGGCTCCCACCGGGAGCCTGAATCGAGAACAGCGGGACGCCATTGTGATAGATCACCTGCCATTGGTGAAAGCTATCGCCGGGCGGGTCCGGGAGAATCTTCCGGTGCAGGTGGAACTGGACGACCTGGTGCACGCCGGGATTCTGGGTCTCTTTGATGCGGTTCAGAAATACGATCCCACCAAGCGCGTGGCGTTTCACCTGTATGCCAAGCACCGCATCCGCGGGGCCATCCTGGACAGCCTGCGGCAACTGGACTGGGCCTCGCGCGATTTGCGCAAGCGCTACAAGCGGATCGAAGCCATGACTCAGAAGCTGAGTTACAAGCTGGGCCGGCCTCCCCATGAGACCGAGCTGGCCCGGGAAATGGGCGTCAGCCTGGCGCGCTGGCGAAAAATGGTTTGGGAGCTGCACTCCGCCGGGCTGGGCCCGGGTCAGAGCCACCTGGGTAGCCAGACCAGCGACGGTCTGGACCGCTTCTCCGGCCCGGATTCGCCGCGCAGCATGGAAGACCTGCCGGATCGGGCCTGTGCTCGGAAGCAATTGCGCCAGGTTCTGGCGGCGGTCCTCGAGAGTCTACCGCCCCGCTACCAGCGCGTGGTCGCCCTCTATTACACCCACGGCTCGACCATGAAGCAGATCGGGGCCGAGCTGGGGGTGAATGAAAGCCGGGTATCGCAAATACACAAGGGGGCGCTGGAGAAACTCAACGCCGCCCTGCGCAACCGGGGCATTCAGACCCCCGGCATCTTTGTGGACGGCTGACCCCGGTTGGAACCGCGCTAGGCTCTGGCTTCCATTCGCCGCCACTTTGCGAGCAGCGCCTGCAACCGCAGATAGGCCTCCTTCGTCCTCAGGTCTTCGTGCAGAAGCCCGCCGTGCGGGATGAAAGCGGGGTCGACAACGTCCCACCACCCGATGGCGTCGATATACGGCTTACTGTACACGAGCGTATAAAACTGCTCGATCCAGTCGGCCTGCGCCGTCTCACTCCAGTGCTCCCCATGCCACGGAAAGCGGACCCCGTGCGGCCACGCGGTGGGAACTTCGACCGAGGAAGAGGGCAGGCCGAGCTCGGTGATGTGGATCCGCTTGGCAAAGCCCTGAAACGTCTCGATGGACCGTTCAAATTCGAGCAGGTCCCGTCCCAGGTAGTAGTACTGCAAACCGATCGCCTCAAACTCCGTCCCCGCGTCCTTCACCATTTGCAAATAGTCATAGACGCTCTGCTCGCCGATTTTTGGCGACCGCGCCATGTATTCGCACCAGGTGCAGCAGTTGTTGACGATGCGAAAACAGGTGGGATCGGCTTCCCGCGCCGCCCGGAGCGCCCCCGCCGTCAAATCGATCATGTGTTCCTTCGTGAACCCTAGCACGTTCTTGTGGTGCAGCTCGTTGACGACGTCCCAGATGTGGATGCTGCCTCGAAACCGGGCGATCGAGCGGCGAATGTGCGTCAGGCAGACGGCCTTCGCCTGCTCGTAGGTCCTGCCTCTCAGCCACTGCGGCGTGGTGCCGGGATAGAGAAAGATCAGTGGGTGCCCTTTCCGCACGATGGAGGTCCCGTCGAGCCAGCTCAGGATTTTTTCCACGACGCCATAATCAGGCTTTCCCTCGACACCTTCGACCCCGCGCAGGTAGAAAGGAAGAGTGGCGTAATTGAATAGCCCTGCAAACCGCTCGGCATACGGTTTTCCCAGTGCAGGGAAGCCGAACGCATTGGCCCCGAACAGGAAGCCGGGCCGCGCCCCGTGACGGGCGATGAGCTGCTCGGCCCGCCCGATAACGATCATCTCCCCGGCCCACAGTGATTCGCGCAGGGATTCGATCGACCAGCGGGCCGCTGCCCGCTGGTCGGGCCTGGCAGCCGTGGCCTTCTTCAACAGCGCCTCGGCCTGCTCCGTCCGGCGCAGCGCAGCGGCGGAGATCTCTATGCCGGAACGCCGGCATTCCTCCGCGAGCCGGCGCACCGTCGCCAGCCGATCGGCGGCGAACTCGAAGTTGAGAAAGAGCGGCTCCGGTTTGGCGAAAGACTCCGGTGTGTAGCCGCTGCCCCGGTTGTCGGCGTACACGTACATGTGGCCGAATCCCGGCACCAACAGTGGCGTCGAGATGCGAAACGGCCTTGCGGCAGGCTCAAAAACGACTTCTCCAGGGCTGAATTGCGGCTCGATCGGGAAGGGACGCAGCAAAAAGTCGCAAATGTGAAAACGGTCCAGCTCTTTCGCCGCAACCGGCTTGCCCTGGTAATCGAGGATCCGGCAGCGGGCCTGGACGGGTTCCGGAACCGCAACCTGGCCGCCGAGCACGGAAGCGGCGGCGAGCCTCCCGACAAATTCGCGGCGCGTGCTCCCACAGGCTCTCATGGTCTCCTCATACTAAAAAGACAGCCGGTAGACGTGCGCCCCGAAAGGCTCGAAGCTGTCACGCCAGGCGCCATCTTTAAGGCCGGGCGTTCGCGACTCGAATAGCGCCTGGCAGCGCCGGAACGCGTCGAGTCCGGAGAACGTCACTTCCACGGGGTTGGGGTCGGCGTTGACTGCCATCAGGATGACGCCGTGTTCACCGGGCTTGGCGATCCACTCGATGCCCCGGTCCAGGCTATGGCCGACATCGTGATACGTAAGCCCCAGCTTCAACGGCGCCTTTCGCGCCGCCAGCTCGGTTTTGAGTTCCCGCAACTCGCCGGCCACCGCTCGCACGTCCTCCCACAGGGGCGCGTCGGGCGGGTTGGAATAAAGACCCCAGTAGAGCAGGCCGTTTAACCCGTGGGCGATCGCCTGGTAGGTCATGAAGCGCATCTGGGAACGGGTGGGATAGAGAATCATCTTCGGGTCGCGGTCCTTTTCGCGCAGGTTTTCCCAGGCGAAAGCCTGCAGCACGAGGAAGACGGCGCGCGAGGCGCCCGCCACCCGCCGCATCTTGTCGGCGTACTGGCCGACCTGGCTGACAAAGGTGTTGAGAAAGTCTCCCTGCCGGCCATCAGGCCACAGAGCGTACATCTCGCGAATCCCCGGCGGCGCCACGGGGTAAATGTCGGTGGCCACAATATCGGCCCCCGGGTTATATCGCTCGAGCGTGCTTTCGAGGTTCGTGGGCGCGTGGTTCAGATAGAGCAGGTGAGCCGGATCGAGGCTCTTGACGAAGCTATAGGTAGCTATAATATCTTCTGGCGGCACGCGGGGTTCGGTCTTCTTCCAGATGTAGGACGGTTCGTCCTCCGTTTCCCACAACAGAAGAGCCGGCTCGTTCCGGAAGGCGGTCACAATCTTCCGGATTCTCTCTTCATCCGCGCTGCGCTTTTTTGGCGAAAGGGAGCCTAGGCCCACCCAGGCGTGCAAGTTGTGCGCCGCGGCCTGGGCAAAGTCCTCCGCCTTGGCCTGCACGTTGACCAGGTTGAAGCCGGCTTCCTTCGCCTCTTTCCAGGGACTGGCGGTGCGAGGCAACTGATAAAGCCCCAGAATGAACTCCCGCCGGCCGTCCATGGTGATCATGCCGTCAGAGTCCATCCCGATCTGGCGTACCCCGGCGGGCGCCGCGAGCAAAGGCAGCGGGATGGCCTTCAGGAATGTCCGCCGGTCCATGGTCAGCGGGACTCCTTTTTTGCCTGCGCCCGGTCGTATTCGTCGATCAGCCGGCTGCCTTGTTCGAGCGCCCGCCACGCTTCCTCTTGTGTGCCTTGTGGAATCTCGATGCTCTTGTTTCCCTTGGCGTCATCGACCAGCCAGTCATAACGGTTGAGCCAATACCCATCATGGAAGCGACGGCCGGCCATCATCGCGTCCTTCCACTGGGGGATGGGGTAAAGCCCGAGCATCAGCGCCGAGGCATTCAGCATATGCTGGCCGCGCAGCCAGAAGCGGTCCACGTCGGCCGCCGACAACGCCTGGAAGCTCATCCAAATCATAGGCATGTCCGGGGTGCTCAGGCCGCGGATCAGCCCGCGGTAGAACCAGCTATACGGCAGCCCGGCATGGTAGGCGCCGAAGAGGAAGTTTGGATTGATGGCCCGCACCCGCTGCCGGATCAAGCGGCCAAGCTTTTCGCTTTCTTGCTCCAGAAGCAAGTAATAGGTTTCGAGCAGGCTGCGATCTCGCAGCCAGGGATAGCGCTGTTCGTAAGAAAGCCGGGCCGCCTCCTCCAGCACCTGGCCATCCAGGTGGCCCCGGGCGGATCGCAGGAAGGCCTGAAAGGCGGCGTCCTCAAAGCCGATGGCCTCCGGATAAAAAATGATCGGCTCCCAGCCATACATTTCAAAGTCGATCGTGGCGCCCTTGACAGAAGGATGCGCCCGGCTGAAGCGGGCGACCTCCTCGAGCGAGGGAATCACGATCTCGTTCCACAGCCGGAGATCGAGCGGGGAGAGAATCTCCAGCACGCGGCCGTCGACGCCCCGGCACCGCTCGTACCGGTCCCGGTCGAAGGCCCCGCCGGGGTAGTTGTAGCCGATGGTCCAGCCGACGCTCGATCCATCGAGCTCTTTGGCGAACGTCTCCCAGGCGTGGCGCAGGGCGGCGCGCTGCTCGGCTGAGTATTTGCTCGACACGAAGCGATCCGGCCATCCGACTCCCCAGATGTAGTTCAGCCCGGCCTTCTTGAAGCCTGCCGCCAGGCGCTTCAGCCAGTCGTCGTCCCGGTTGGTGTCCCCCCAAGCGGCGCGGAGGCCGTGATCGAGGTACTGGCCGTAAAGATCCCGGCGGATGGTTGCCCGGTATTGCGCCCGGTAACTTTCGCGGTTCTCGGGCACGCGCTCGATCGCCCCACCCGGCGGCACGGAGATTAGGCCGCTTTCCGCCGGTGGCGCGGCCGGGAGAGAATGTTCCGCCTGCTCGTCAAAGGCCGCGTCTATGTGAGCCGGCCCGCTCCAACGAGCCTTGCCGCGCGCCAGGCTCGCCATTTCCGAAAGAATGTTCTGAATGAACCGGTCGCTCGACGGCGCCCAGTCCAGAACATTTGTCGGCTGCACGCCCACCCGCCCGTTGAAACCGCCGATGTTCAGGTTGAAGCGCTCCGTCACCAGCACGTACCCCTTGCCGTATTGGGCCATGGCCACAACGGGGAAGGCGCCAGACCCAGGCATGTCAGGAACCCGGGGCCGCCCCAGGCCTACGATGGCAAAGGCCGTCGGCGAAGTTCGCGCCAGTACCAGCGCTGGCGGCCTTGCTTCGAGAATGGTCGAGCGGTCGAGCACCAGGTTCTGATCCACACCTTGAGCCGCAAATGTGCCGCTCGCCGGCCGGAAATAGCATTGTGGATACATGGCCGAAAGATACCGCCCGGAATCATCGTCGGCGATCGCGGGCTTGACCTGAATGCCCGAGCCGAGCGCCGCGAGCAGCCGGTTGTAAGGCCGCAACTGGTTAAAGGCTTCCGGATCGCCCGGCACGCCAAGGATGAGCAGCCCGCCCCTGGCCACATAAGAAACCACGGCGGGAATCTCAACTTCCGGCAGTTGCAGACTGGAGCCGATGCCGCCCGCCGAAGAGAGCAGCACCAGCATGTGGTATCGGGCCAGGTCCGCCCGCGTGAGAACAGGATAGTATTGCCGGAAGTCGACATGCATGCCGGTGGCGGCCACGCGGCGGATCACTTCGTTCGAAAAATCGGGCGGGTTCATCTCGTAGTCGATAACCAAGGCCCGTTCGTCGGCCCCAGCGCCCGCGGTGGCCAGAACCAGAAAGAGGACAAACACAGCAGAAGTTTTCATTGGCGTTTATTTGCGTTCATTCGCGGCTTCCTAACAACCGGACCAGATCGGCTTCCCCGATCACTTCCACCCCGAGTTCTCGCGCCTTATCGAGCTTGGAGCCTGCCTCCGCCCCGGCCACCACGTAGCGGGTCTTCTTGCTCACCGTGTTAGTCACTTTGCCCCCGGCGGCCTCGATCTTGGCTGCCGCTTCCTCGCGCGCCATTCTTTCCAGCTTGCCGGTCAGCACGAAGGTCATGCCGGCCAGGGGCGCTCGGCGCTCGCCCCGGCCCCGCGTGGCGGGCCCCTCCTCGAAACGCAGTCCCGCGCTACGTAGGCGTTCGACCAGTTCCCGGTTTCTCGGCTGGTCGAAGAAATGGCGGATGGCCTGTGCCACGCGAGGGCCGACCTCCTCCGCCTGCTCTAATTCTTCCTGGGGGGCGCCGGCCAGGCGATCCAAGCTGCCGAAATGCTCCGCCAGAATGGATGCCGTGCGCTCGCCCACAAAGGAAATGCCCAGGGCGTGGATCAGCCGCGCCAGCGGCGCCGACCGCGAAGCGCCAATATTACGCAGCAGGTTGCTGGCCGACTTCTCACCCATCCGCTCCAGCTCGGCCAGTTGCTCCAGGCGCAGGTCATAGAGATCGGCGACGCTCTTGACGAGTCCTCGATCGACGAGCTGATCGACAAGGGCTTCCCCCAGCCCGTCGATGTTCATCACCCGCCGCCCGGAGAAATGCAGGATCGATTCCTTGAGCCGCGCCGGGCAATTCGTGTTGACGCAGCGCCAGGCCACTTCGCCCGGTTGGCGGACCACGGCGGTTCCGCAGATCGGGCAGTGGGAGGGCATGACAAAGGGCCGGCGGTCCTCGCCCGGCGCCTCCACGCGCACCACCTTGGGGATCACGTCGCCGCTGCGCTCGATCAGGACCCGGTCGCCGACCTGCAAGCCAAGGCGGGCAATCTCGTCTTCGTTGTGCAGCGTGGCCCGGCTTACCGTGACACCACCGACTTGCACCGGCTCCAAGTGAGCCACCGGAGTGAGCATGCCGGTGCGCCCCACCTGTACTCCGATATCGAGCACGGTAGTCGAGGCCTGCTCGGCGGCGTACTTATAAGCAATGGCCCAGCGCGGCGCCTTGGCGGTCGTACCCAATTGCAACTGCAGCGCGATGCTGTTCACCTTTACCACTACCCCGTCGATCTCGTAAGCGAGGGATTCCCTCTTGTGCTCCCACTCGCGAATGAACTCCCGCGCCCCGCCCAGGCCACGGCAGAGCCGCCGGTTCGGGTTCACCCTGAACCCCAGCGCGACCAGCTTCTCCAGCGCCTCCCAGTGAAGCTCGGCCGCCGGGCTGCCATCAAAAAACAACTGGTAGGCGGAATAATCGAGCCGGCGCGAGGCGGTGATCCAGGGTTCCAGGATGCGAATCGACCCGGCGGCTGAGTTGCGCGGATTGGCGAACTGCGGTAGGTTCTGCTCCGCCCGCTCCCGGTTCAGGCGCTCGAATTCGGCGTTGGTCATGATGACTTCCCCGCGCACCTCGACGGCGCGGAGCGCCGGTTCCCTTAATTTCAGCGGCAGCGAGCGGATGGTGCGGGCGTTTTCCGTTACGTCCTCGCCCACTTGCCCGTCGCCGCGGGTGACGGCGCGAGCCAGCCGGCCCTCGCTGTAGTGCACCGCCATGGAGAGGCCGTCCAGCTTCAGCTCGCAAACATACTCCACCTCGCTGAGGTCCGTGAGCTCCCGCACGCGGCGGTCGAAGTCGGCCAGCTCGTCTTCGTTGTATGCGTTATCCAGGCTGAGCAGGGCAGAGGAATGCGCCACCTTGACGAAGCCTTCCCGAGGTTTGCCCCCCACGCGTTGGGTGGGAGAATCGGGCGCTATCAGGTCCGGACGGAGCGCTTCCAGCTCCTTCAGGCGCCCCATCATGGCGTCGTATGCGGCGTCGCTGATCTCCGGCTGATCGAGCACGTAGTAGAGGTATTCGTGCCGCTGGAGCTCGGTCCGCAGCCTGGCCATTTCCTCCTCGACCCTGATTCCCGACGGCATCGTGGTTATTATAGGGATTTTCGATCGTTCTCATGGTGCTCTATCGGCAAGGGGTCCTGATCTACAATCCGGCGGCCGGATGGCGGCGTGGGCGGCTGGAACAGCAGGTGCAGCGAGCGGTTGATGTTCTGCGGTTTCACGTGGAACGAATGGTAATCCGGCCCACTGTCGGGCCCCGTTCGGCGATCGAGCTGGCGCGGCAGGCTTCTGAGCAGGGCGCTGACCTGGTGCTGGCCTGTGGGGGAGACGGGACCATCAACGAGGTGGTGAACGGCCTGGCCCATGCTGCCGTGCCCCTGGCCGTGCTACCGGCCGGGACCGCCAACGTGCTGGCACGCGAAATTGGCTTGCCGCGCGATCCCGTGCGGGCCGCGGAAATGCTCGCTTCGCTGGCGCCCCGGCGGATCTCGTTGGGACGGGTCTCGCCGAGCGGCGCCGCCGCCCGCTACTTTCTTTTGTTGTGCGGAGCCGGCCTGGACGCCCACATCGTCTACCATCTCGACCTGCGGCGGAAAGCCCGTCTTGGTGTGCTGGCCTATTGGTGGGCCGGGCTGGCCGAGTTTGGTCGGCGGCTGGAAGTGTTCGAGGTCGAGATCGGCCCGCACCGCTACGAGTGCGCGTTTGCCCTGGCCGCCCAGTCGAGCACCTATGGAGGCAGCTTGCAGATTGCGCGCGACGCCCATCTGCTGTCAGGCGAGTTTCAGGTGGTGCTGTTTCACTCCCGCTCCACGCTGCGCTATCTTCGGTACCTGGCAGGCGTGCTGACGGGCCGCCTGGAAGGGCTGCCGGATGTGACTTTCGCGACAGCCCGCCGGCTCGAGATGCGGGCCGCCGAAAGCGCGCGCGTGTACATTGAGGTGGATGGGGAATCAGCGGGCTGTCTTCCCGCCACTCTCGAAATCGTGCCTGGCGCTCTCACGCTGCTGATGCCGGCCGCCTACCTGCAAGCCCATGGATAACATCACCCACTCGCTGACCGCGGTACTACTCTCCCGTACCGGCCCGAACCGCGTGATCCCCCGCGCCACGTGGACCCTGTTTCTGGCGTCCAATGCGCCGGACATTGACTTCATCGCTTTTGCCGGCGGGCCGCTTTCTTATTTGCGCTATCACCGGGGTCTGACCCACGCCGTGGCGGGGGCACCGCTGGTGGCGGCGCTGGCGACCCTGGTGATGTGGCTGCCCGCTCTGTGGCGCAAGGAGAAATATTCCTGGGGCCGGACATACCTGGTGGCGCTGATCGGCGTGGCGCTGCACGCGTTGATGGATTTCACTAACGTCTACGGCATCCGGCCCTGGTATCCGTTTGCGGATACATGGTATAGCTGGGATATATCATTCCTTGTGGACGTCTGGCTTTGGGTGGCGATGCTGGCGGCGCTGGCCGCTCCGGCCCTGGGGCGGATGATCAGCGGAGAAATCGGCGCGCCGGCGGGCAGCGGCCGCGGCTGGGCCGTGGCGGCGCTGCTGTTTGTGGCGCTCTGGTGGGGCGCCCGGGACGTGTCCCATCGCCGGGCCCTGGCCATGCTCGATTCCCACCTCTACGGCGGCGGCATCGCGGCCGGCGACGATTCCGATTCTTCCAAGGAAAGGCCCGGCGAGCCTCCCCTGCGCGTCGCCGCTTTCCCCAATCCCACCAACCCGCTCGAGTGGCGCGGGTTTGTTGAGACCGAGGCCTTCTACCAGATCCTGACCGTCAACGTCCTCCGGCCGCTCGACCCCACGCGCGGCCAAGTGGTGTACAAACCGGAGCCTTCGCCGGCTCTCGAGGCCGCC
>JACQDG010000238.1 GCA_016201185.1 Acidobacteriota bacterium
CGGGCGGTCAAATCCTGCACCATGTTCGCGGTCCAGGCTGACGGCCAGAAGGTGGTGACGGTGGAGGGACTGGCGAAAGACGGGGAGCTGCATCCGCTGCAGGAAGCCTTCTGGAACGAGCATGCCTTGCAGTGCGGCTTCTGCACGCCGGGGATGATCATAACGGCCTGCCAGTTGCTCTCCGACCATCCCGACCCGACGCGCGAGGAGATCCGCCACGGTCTCGAAGGCAACCTGTGCCGTTGCACCGGATACATGCACATCGTCAACGCCGTGCGCGCCGCGGCCAAGGCTCTGGCCGCCCGGGCTTGAGGGCCGGCGAGTTGCGAGCTTCCAGACTCCAGGAGAAAGCACGATGGTTACAGTGACACCAACCAAAGTCGAGCCCCAGGTGGGCAAGCGGGTGCGGCGGCAAGAAGACCCGCGCCTGATCACAGGGACCGCCACGTACGTGGAAGACATCAAGAAGCCGGGCATGCTCTATGCCGCGATCGTGCGCAGCCCGCACGCAGCGGCGCGCATCAAAGGCCTGCGGACGGAAGCCGCCGCCGAGACACCCGGCGTTTACGCCATCTTTACCGGGGCCGACGTGGAAGGAGTGGGACCGGTGCCTTGCGCCGCCGCCTTGCCCGGCCTGCGCGTGCCCAAGCACACGATTCTGGCCACCAACCGCGTCTATTACGTGGGCCATCCGGTGGCTGTGGTGGTGGCCACCGACCGTTATATCGCCCGCGACGCCGCCGAACAGATCGAAGTGGATTACGAAGGCCTGCCGGCGGTGGCCGATCCGGAGAAAGCATTGGCCCCCGGCGCTCCAGCGGTGCACCCGGAATGGCCCGACAACATCGCCTTCACCCAGCACACGGAGGGCGGCGACTGGAAGAAAGCCTTCGAGGAGGCCAACAAGGGCGGGGTGATCGTCAAGGAGCGCATCACCAGCCAGCGGCTGATCCCTATGGCCATGGAGACACGGGGCGTAGTGGCCGAATGGGACGCCGGCGGCAAGGAGCTCACCATTTATTCCTCCACGCAGATTCCCCACCTGATGCGCACCCAGGTGGCTCTTATGCTGGGTCTCCCGGAAAACCGGCTGCGGGTGATCACTCCGGAGGTGGGCGGCGGCTTCGGCAGTAAGCTGAACGTGTACGCCGAGGAGGCGCTGATGGGCTTCGTGGCCATGCGCGTCAACAAGCCGATCCAGTGGATCGAGAGCCGGCGGGAGAACTTCCAGGTCACCATCCACGGCCGCGGCCACGTGGATTACGCAGAGCTGTCGGCCAAGAAGGACGGCACCATCACCGGGATGAAGATCAAGATCATCCAGGACCTGGGCGCCTACCACCAGTTGCTCGGCCCGCTCATCCCGACGTTATCGGTACTGATGATGCCCGGATTATACAACTTCAAGAACATCGAAGCAGACATCGTGGGCGTGTTCACCAACGCCGCTCCCACGGACGCCTATCGCGGGGCGGGGCGTCCGGAGGCGACTCACGTGATCGAGCGCATGGTGGACATCCTGGCCGCCAAGCTGAACATGGACCCGGCCGATATCCGGTTGAAGAATTTTCCGTCCAAGGACGCTTTCCCCTTTGCCACCGCCACCGGGCTGGCGTACGACAGCGGTGATTACGCCGCGCCGCTCCATCGCGCGATGCAGATTCTGGACTACTCCGGGACGCGGGAGAAGCAGCGAGAGGCCCGCAGGCAGGGGCGTTACCTGGGCATCGGCATCTCAACCTACGGGGAGATCTGCGCCTTTGGTCCTTCGCCCGCCACACCGGCCGGCGGCTGGGAAAGCGCCACGGTCAAGATCGAGCCCACGGCAAAGGTGACCGTCATGACCGGCTCTTCCCCGCACGGGCAGGGGCAGGAGACCAGCTTTTCCCAGCTCGCCGCCGATGCCCTGGGGGTCAGCATGGACGACATTGTGGTGCTGCACGGGGACACTTCCGTGGTGCAGTACGGGATTGGGACCTTCGGCAGCCGCGCCACCGCCGTCGGCGGCACGGCTGTCTATCTGGCCTTGCAGGATTTGAGAGACAAGTGCACGCGCTATGCGGCCCACCTGCTGGGCGTCAAGCCGGAAGAGGTGAACTTCGAGGGCGGCGTTTTCTCGAGCGGCCGGATTACCAAGACCGTCACCATCGGCGACGTGGCGCTCGAGGCTCACGTTTGCCGCAACCTGCCACCGGGGATGGAACCGGGGCTGGTCGCCACACGATTCTTCGAGCCCTCCAACTTTGCTTTCCCCTTCGGCGCCCACATTGCCGTGGTCGAGGTGGACAAAGAAACGGGCAAGGTCCAGGTTCTGCGCTACATCGCCGTCGACGACTGCGGCAACGCCATCAATCCCCTGTTGGTGGACGGGCAAGTGCATGGCGGCGTGGCGCAAGGGCTCGGCCAGGCCCTATTCGAAGAGGCGGTCTACGATGAGTACGGCCAGCTGGTCACCGGCGAGCTGATGAGTTACGCCATTCCTAAAGCGCATCACGTGCCGGACCTCGAGTGCGACCGCACGGTGACCCCCTCGCCGGTGAATCCGCTGGGCGTGAAGGGGGTGGGCGAGGCCGGCACCATTGGCTGCTCGCCGGCCCTGGTGAATGCCGTAGTGGACGCGCTTTCGCCGCTGGGCGTCACCCACATCGACATGCCCATGACGGCTGCGCCTCTCCACGCCCGCCTTCCTGGTCGACCTGCGGCGCGTCGCCGAGCTGCACTACATCGCCAAGACCGACGGGACTGTCCGCATCGGCGCCATGAGCACGCACCACCAGGTGGAGACATCCGAAACCCTGCGGCAGCATTGCCCGCTGCTGGCCGAAGCGGCGGGCCGGATCGGCGACATGCAAGTGCGCAACCTGGGAACGATTGGCGGCAGCCTGGCCCACGCCGACCCGGCTGCGGACTATCCGGGCGCGCTGCAAGCCCTGGGAGCGCAGGTGCGGCTGGTGAGCCGGCGCGGCGAGCGCACGCTGACCTTTCAGGATTTCCTGATCGATGCCTTCACCACGGCTCTCGAGCCGGCGGAGATTCTCTACGAAGTGATCGTTCCGGTGGATGCGGCCGGGCTTGGTTCTGCCTACGTGAAGATGGAGCAGCCGGCTTCCGGCTTTGCCGTGGTCGGCGTGGCCGCGCAAGTGGGGATCAAGGGCGGAAAGATCTCTGCGGCGAAGGTGGGGATCACGGGCACGGCGTCGAAATCCTATCGGGCCGCCGGCGTCGAGGCGGCGCTGGTGGGCCGGCCGGCATCGGGCGCCACACTGGCCGAAGCCGCGCAGAAAGCGGCTGACGGCGTGGATCCTCTTTCCGATCTGTACGCGGCAGCCGACTACCGCGCGCACGTGACCCGCGTCTCGACTCGCCGGGCCCTGGAAGCGGCTCTAGCGCGCGCCCGATGAAAGTCCAGGGCGAATTCACTCTCCCTCTCGGACAGCAGGCCGCCTGGGACCTGGTGCTCAATACGGAGGTCCTGGCCCGCGTGATACCGGGCTGCCAGAGTCTTCAGCCAGTAGGTTCCGACGAATACGAAATGAAGATGAAGCTGGCCATCTCCAGCATACAGGGTCTGTTCGCCGGCAAGGTCAAAATTGAAGACCGGAACCCGCCCTACAGCTATCGCCTCGTCATCGACGGCCAGGGGAAGATCGGTTTTCTTCGCGGCTCCGGGCTGCTGGTCTTGGCGAGCGAATCGGCCGCCACACGTGTCTCTTACAATGGCGAGGTGCAGGTGGGCGGCATGATCGCCGGCGTTGGCGAGCGGATGCTGGATATGGCGACGAAGATGATGCTGAAGAGATTTTTTGAGGGCCTTTTGCGGGAAGCCGAAGAGCCGCCGACCTGAGAATATGGCTCGGGGGAAGCGCTTAAAAGTTGCAGTTTCTTGTCTTCTCTTATTCCTCCGGGCGCCGATGCCACTCCCTTCCCTGCAAAAATTGTAGCCTATTGAAATTAAAGAAGTTGCCATAGTTGACCGCGCGGCCTAGGGCGTGCTTCCAGGTAGAACAGCCCTGGTTTGAAGCCCCAGGGATGCTCCTTCCGAGTCAACAACGAACGGCGGTTAGTACTAAGATTGCTATGGTCTTCGGAACAAAAAAGAGTACTTGACTACTAGTAGAACTAGTAGAAACTGGGATAGTCTGGGACTTGAACAGCGCTAGCAAGGGCTTGATCGAGGTAGAGGACATGTTCAAATTCGGAGCTTTGATTCTGGTGGTCTGGGGCTACTGCTTTTTCTGCCAGGACCTGCCTCTGAAAGTCAGCATGACGATGATGATCAGCGGGCTGTTCGCCATGGGATGGGGGCTGCTGAGAGAGAAGAAATAGCATCGCGGATAACTCTCAGCCTATTCCTTAGCAGTGGTCAGACAATCTCGCACCGCGCTCTTCCCCCTCTCCACAATTTCTCCAAATCTCCTGCGTCCCCCGGCGCGTCAAGCTCTTAGGTCATCCATCGCCTGAAAAAAAACTTGCATTTCGTCTCTCTCTCTATTAAGAATGACATGGGGGCGGATGTCCACAGCTCCTTTCAACGAATACATGGACGAGGATAATGGAACCTAGAAAAAAAATCCTGAAGCAGCTCAAGATGGGAACCACCGAGATTCTGATCTTGGCCATTCTGACCAAGGGCGATAGGTACGGGTATGATATATCCCGTGATGTGAAGGAGCGAAGCGAAGGCTTCTTCGAGTTCAAACAGGGCTTTCTCTACCCGACCCTGCGTCGAATGGAAGAGAACAAACTGGTCACTGGCTACTGGAAGGATTCAGCCAGCGGTGGTCCTGACCGCAAATACTATCGGCTCACACGCCAGGGCCGTGCGAGGCTCGACGCGAGCATGGAAGCTTGGGCCGACTTCAGCAAGCGCTTCAACAAGATGCTGGCCATCGCCAAGGATTAGGGCACACCTTCCGGGGCGGGGCGGAAATCGGGATCCCAAAACAGCGGGAATGGAGTTTGCTTGACGGAGGGCGCGCTGTGGCTTGCGCGCCCGCCCCGATTTCTGCGCCCGGACGAGAGCCAGCCCTCAGACCGTTTTGGTGACCTTGGTCAGGGTTCGCGGCCGATCCGGGTTGAGGCCTTTTTGGTCTGCCAGCAAGGCAGTGAACACCTGGGCCGGGATGATGTATGGGATGGGGGTAAACAGATCGGCGGGCAAGCCGGGCGGGGCGGTCATCCGCCCCGGTACCCGGATGGCGCGGGGGGCATAGTCGAAGCTCGAGGCATTGGTGGCATCGCTGATAACAACGGTTTCCGCTTCCAGGCGGCGAAGCTTGACCAGCATGGCGCGGGTTCCTGGCCAGGTTGGCCCGGGCGGCGCGAAGACGAAAACCGGGAAGGCGCGCTCCACCAGGGCGATCGGCCCGTGCAGAAAATCGGCGCTGGAGAACCGTTCCGCCACCACGTAGCAGGTCTCCATCATTTTCAGGGCGAACTCGAAGGCATTGGCATAGTTGAGCCCGCGTCCCACTACCACGGCGTGGTCCATATAGCGGCACCGCTCGGCGAGAGCGCGAAGGGCGGAAGTGTGCTTGAGCGCCCGGGCGGCCTGAGCGGGAATCTTTTTTAACCACCGCGGCTCGAGCGGCGCTCCCAGGGCGTAGGCCAGCAGGTACATCATCAGCAACTGGGAGGTGTAAGTCTTGGTGGCGGCCAGGCTGCGCTCCTTGCCCGCCCGTACCAGGAACACCTCGTCCGCCACGCGCGTCATGGCGCTGGAGGCCTCGTTGGTCACGCCCACGGTCAGCGCACCGCCGCGCCGGGCGGCTTCCAGAAAAAGATTGATGTCCCTGGATTCGCCGGACTGGGAAATGCCTACCACCAGCGCTCCCTGCCAGCGCATCCGGGCGCGGTAGAGGGTGAGCACGGAAGGCGCCGCCAGCGATACCGGCACGCCGGTAGTCATTTCCAATAGATAGCGGCCGAACAGGGCGGCGTTGTCCGAGGTCCCCCGCGCCACCAGGGCCACCACCGAAGGCGGCCGCCGCTCCAGCGTCCGGCGAAACTGCTCGATACGCCCGAACTCCTCGCCGAGCGTGCGGGCCAGGGCCTCCGGCTGCTCCTCAATTTCCCGCATCATGATTGACATGCTCTAACAATTACCAGACTTCCTGAGAGAACGTCGTGTCTTTAGGGGCGGAGGTTCAGATCGCCGGGGCCATGCGCGACTCGGTGCCGGTGGCGAAGGCGCGGGAGGGAAACTGCTCGGCGGGAGGCAGACTGGTGAGGTGCGGCGTGATAGTCAGCAGCAACTCGTCCTGGTCGAGTTGCCGGGTGCTGCTGCGAAAGAGCCGGCCCAGCATGGGAATCTGCGACAGGCCAGCCGGGCCGCTCGTGCTGCGCGACGTCTGGACCACCGCCAGCCCGGAGATAATGCTCGACTCTCCCTCGCGGACCCGCACCGCCGAGCTGAATTTCCGCGTGGAGATCACCGGCAGGCTGTTCAGGCTCTCGCCCGTGA
>JACQDG010000239.1 GCA_016201185.1 Acidobacteriota bacterium
GACCGTTGCCAGCATCTGCCCGCAGCGGGCCTGGTGATGCTCTTGGGTCGCGGCGATCCATTCCCGGTGCCCGCGGAAAGGATGGCCGTGGGACGGCAGCACCAGGTCGATCTCCTTCGCCCGCAGCCGGTCGAGCGAGGCCAGGTAATCGTCGAGCGGATTCTCCGCCGAGTGAGAGTGCAGGCCGATGTTCGGGGTGATCTTTTCGACCATGTGGTCGCTTGAAAAATATAATTTTCGCTGCGGGAAGTAGAACGTGAGGAGGCCCGGGGAGTGTCCGGGGCTCCACAGGACCTCGAGCTCGCCGCCTTTGACCCTGAGCCGGTCGCCGTCCCCGAGAGGACGGTCCACTTCCACCATCTCGATAAACTCCGCGATGCCCACAGATGCGCAGGAGATCTCCTCGGTCTCGTCGGCGGGAACGCCGTTCTCAGCCAGCCAGCCCGAGTGCCGGGCGAAGAAATCATGGTCCAGGTAGCGGGGCGACATCAGCACGGCTTCGGCCGGGTGCATCAACACCTCGGCCCCGGAAAGGCGCCGCACCTCGGCCGCCAGGCCAAAATGGTCCGGGTGGAGGTGGGTGATGACGAGCTGGCGGATATCTCCCCAGCCGATGCCTACGAGGGCCAGCGCCTCCGCCAGCGTCTCCCGGCAGGCCTTCGTCTTCAGGCCGCAATCGAGCAGGAGAAAGCCGTCCTCGCCGCGGACCAAATAAACGTTGATGGCGGCAACGGGAAACGGCAGCGGCAGCTTGATCAGCCAGATGCCTTTAGAAACTTCGATAGCGGGAGCATTTTCGCTCACGGCTTATCCTTGCGCCACCACGGCCAGGGCCTGCTCGGCCGCGGCCAGGGTTTCCTCGAGCTCCTGCTCGCCATGAACGGAGGAGATGTACCAGCGGCCGTCGGGCAGAAGGTAGAGGCCGGCGTCGAGCGCTGCCGCGAGGAAAGCGCCCAGCCGACCGGCAGGCGGAGCAGTGAGGCCACGCTCGTCCGTAACAGGCCCTTCGTCACCGAACGAAATCCGAAAAACGGTCTCGACGCCGCGAATCGTGAGGGGAACGCCCTGCCGCCCCGCGGCTGCAGCGAGGCCCTGGCGGAGCCGTGCGCCGTAAGCCGCAGCCCGCTTCAGGCAGACGCCGTCGTCGCGGGACAACTCTTGCAGCGTCGCCTCCGCCGCCGCCAGCACCACCGGGTTGCCGTTGAACGACCCGCCGTGCATAACCTTGCCCGACGCCACCGTGTCCATGATCTCCCTGCGGCCCGCAATCACGCTCAAAGGAAAGCCGGCGGCCACCGCCTTGCCAAAAGTGGCTAGGTCCGGGATGACGCCGTAGCGCTGCTGCGCCCCGCCCAGGGCCACGCGAAAGCCGGTGATCACTTCATCGAAGACCAAGACGATGCCGTGGCGGGAGGTGATCTCCCGCAGCGCCTCGAGATAAGCGGGCGCCGGAAGGATGCAGCCGCCGTTGCACAGAATCGGCTCGGTGATCACAGCGGCGATCTCGCGGCCGTATTCGGCGACTGTCCTCTCCACCGCCGCGACGTCGTTCCACGGCAGGATCAGCGTGTCCGGCGTCGGCTCGAGCCAGCCATGGTAGTGCCCCTCAAAGCGCAGGATCCGGCTGCGGCCGGTAAAAGCCCGGGCGATCCGGAAAGCCACCTGCACGGCCTCGGTCCCGGTGTTGGAGAAGCAGACCTGGTCGGCGCAAGGGATCAGCTCGACCAGCTTTTCCGCCACCCGGATTTCCCGCTCGTGCTGCGCGCCGTAGATCCAGCCCTGATGCAACTGCTCCGCTACCGCTTGCTCGACCGCCGGGTGGGCGTGGCCCAGGATGAGCAGCCCCCAGGCTAATGTGTAGTCAATATAGGTATAGCCGTCGACGTCGGTGAGCCGGGCGCCGCTGCCGCCCTGGAAGTACAGCGGATGGGGGACGGCCCGCGCCCGAAAAGCGCTCGACACCCCGCCGGCCAGCGCTTCCTGCGCCCGCCGCCACAGCTCGAGAGAGCGCAAACGCGCGGCCTTTGTTGCGACCGGCATTGCAGCTCTAGTTTACCAGTCCAAAACCGCCCCGTCTGGGGCTTGCGCCACCACCGTTTGAAACACTTCCTGCTCGAAGGGGTGCCGGGCGGCGGCGGCTTCGTCCACCTCGATGCCCAGGCCCGGCTCGTCGGGCATCAGCCAGTAGCCGGCTTCCCGGCGGAGGTTCTGCCGCACCACCTCCCAGCGCCACGGCACGTCGGTCAGCATGTCTTCCTGGATGAGGAAATTCGGCGTGGAGAGCGCGAAGTGCAGCGCCACGGCGTTGGCCACTGGGCCCAGCGGATTGTGGGGCGCGACGCCCATGTAGTAAGTCTCCGCCGCCGCGGCGATCTTCTTCGCCTCGGAAAGGCCGCCGCAGTGGCACAGGTCGGGCTGGATCACGTGGCAGGCCTGGCGTTCGAACACCTCCCGGAACTGGTGCCGCGTCACCAGCCGCTCGCCGGTGGCGATGGGCGTCTTCACGGCCCGCTTCACCTCAGCCAGCGCGGCGATGTTTTCCGGCGGCACCGGCTCCTCGCAAAAGTAGGGGCGAAATTCCTCAACCGCGTTGATATAGCTGACAGCCATGGCCGGCGTGGTGCGCCCGTGGAAGTCAATCATGATGTCGATGTGGTCGCCCACGGCGTCGCGCAGCCGCCCCATCAGCTCCGCGAACTTCTTGATATGCGGCACGCCCATCAGCGGCTCGGAGTAGGGTACGAACACAACCTTCACCGCCGTGTACCCCTTCTCGATCACTTGCAGGGCGAGATCGATCAGCGGCCCGGCGTCGAAAGTCTCATAGACCGCCTTCATCTCGCCGCCGCCGAGGTGGGTGTACATCCGCACCCGCTCCCGCACGTTGCCTCCCAGCAGGCGGTACACCGGCACGCCGTGCAGCTTTCCCAGGATGTCCCAGCAGGCCTGCTCGATGCCGGAGATGGCCGACATGCCGATCACACCCATGCGGAAGAACGTCTGCCGGTACATCTTCTGGTAGAGGTGTTCGATGCGGGTCGGGTCTTCGCCGACGATCAGCGGCGCGAAGTCCTCCACCGCTCCCACCACGGCCCGCGTTTTCCACTCCAGGCTCGCTTCGCCCCAGCCGTCGAGCCCGGGCTGGTCGGTCTCCACCTTCACAAACACCCAGTTGCGCATCTGGGCGTTCACCACCACGGTTTTCACGCGCGTGATTTTCATGCGGGCAGGATAGCAGAAAGACCGCGTAGGCCGGGGAGACCAGGAAATTATTGGACAGCGATGGTCACGTCAGGCCGGCTTTCAACGCCCGCCACCGTGATGCGGATGGGGATCGCGCTGCCGGACGCCACTCCCGGCGGCAGGCGGAAGTCGATTTGATTCAGCCCTACAAACTGCGGCGCCAGCCCGGAAAACAACACATCGATATCCGGCACGGTTACGCCGCCCACGGTAACCGTGGGACGAATTGTGGTGCTCCGCAATCCATCCAAGGTATTGTGACCGTCGGTCACCGATGGAGTAACCGGTCCCAGGCCGTTGCAATAGATAGTGAGGACATCGCCGGCCTTGGCCGGCCTGCTTTCCGTCCCGGGAAAAATTCCGACCGGCGCAGCCAGAATTCTCGTGTTAGAAAACAGGACCGCGCCCTGACCGTTGCCTTGCTGGTTTGCCGAGAAGATGGCAGGCGATATCTGGTTGGTCTGAATCGTCTTCGCAAGGCTGCTTCCTGCGCTGTTGGTCACCACTACGGAGGCTGTGGTCCCGGCTAGCTCCCAAGGCAACTGGGCGTTGATCTGTCCCGACGAAACAAAGAACAGCGGCGCCGCCTTGCCGTTGAAAAAAACCCGAACGCCTCCCAGCGAGGTGGAGAGAGGGACCGTAGACGCCCCGGCGGGAGCGGATGCAAAGTTGGTGCCGAAAATCGAGACGATCGAGCCGGGCGCCGTGGGATGGCCAGGCTGGCCGAACGGCACGAAGCTGGCGCCGTTCACGACGCCGTTGTCGCCCACATTGGGCGTCTGAGCCACGGCCGGCAAGGGAAAAGCTGCCACCAGGAGCAACAGCGTGAACAGCGTCGTCTTCAGCATCCACTCTGATTCTAAGGCAATACTGTGCAGGTCACAATTGTACGAGGGTTCTATCGGTTTGAATTTACTCTTGTTTCTTCGCGCCGGCGTTCGCCGGCGCAGGGATGCGGGCCCGGATGCGCTGCCAGGTCTGAGTTACCGCGGAGTCTTTGCTGGCATCGAGCTCCACAGCGCGGCGCGCCTCGCCCTCGGCCTCCTTCGAGCGACCGGCCTGCTCGAGAACTTGCGCCAGCATCCAGTGGGGCTTGAACCATCGCGGCGCCCAGGCGATGGCGGCGCGGAGGCTCTGCTCGGCGCCCGCGAAATCATTCTGCACCGCGTAAAAGGCGGCCAGATTGTAGTAGGCGTTGGGCCGCTGCTCGGAAGTCTGTGCGGCGCGGCGGGCGGCTGCGAAAGCCTCCTGCCAGGCTTGGCGACGCACGGGCTCGGTGTCTGTCTTGGAAGCCGCGGAGTACAGCGCCCTGGAGTACCACAAATCGGTATCCACGCCCGGAGGCTTGAATTGGAGAATCCGCCGGTAGTGGCGCATTCCCTGTTCGAGGTTTCCTGCCTCGAGCGCCTGCCGGACCCTCGCCAGCCAAAAATCGGACCAGCCGAGCGAGCAGGCCGCGGCGAGGAGCAGCAGCGCCGTGAATTGCGGCAGCAGGCGAGGGAAGCGGCTGAGCGCTGGCGGTTTCGCCCCATCTGGTAACGCGCAAAGGGCCGCTACCAACAGACAAAACACGAGGGCCGTCGGCAGGGTGAAAGAGAGGAACAGATTGCCCACCAGCGTAGCCGCCAGCCCTGCCGCCAGCGCATCGGGGCGCGGTCCGTCGCGCCGCCCCGCCCACAGGCCCAGCCCGGCGAGCAGGACCAGCAGAATCAATCCGGGCGCGCCCTGGCCCGCCAGTGCGTCCAGGACAACATTGTGCGGTGATTCGTAATACCGATCTGGAAATTGTCGGGCCAGCGCCTCCGACTGAAAGCGGGGAAACTCGGAGGAAAAAGTTTCAGGGCCGTATCCGGCAAGCGGGCGGGGCGCCGCCATGCGCAGCGTGTCAGCCCACAACCGCAGACGGCCCCCGCCGTAAGGATCTTCGAGGAACCAGCGGGTGCGGCTCCGCAGGAGCAGGCCGGCCGGCGAGACATAGAAAAGAATGAACCCCGCTAATACCGCCGCAGCGGCAATCAGCCGCCGGGCCGACAGTCGGGACTTCGCCCGAAGAGCCAGCACCGCCGCCCCCGCCCCCAGCCCCAGCATGGCTCCTCGGGTCCCGCTAAGCAGAATCGCGGCGGCCGCCAGCGCCGCCGCGGCCCAACCTATCCATCTCCAGGAGTGGTTTTTCTCCGTCCCCAGAAGCGCCAGGCCGGCAAAGGTCACAGCCAGCAAATACGCGCTGAAGTAGCCGGCATGTCCCAGCGGCCCCGGCGGCCGGACGATCTGTTCTGGTCCTTCTCCGACATGATAGGCCGGGGCGGGAAGCCACGGGTCCCAGCCGAAGTATTGCGCGATGCCGTAAAGCGCCGCAGCGATGCCGCTCGCCGCCAGCACCCTCAAGACCAGATTCACTCGCTCGAGCCGATGGCCGTTTCCACCCGAGAGATACCGGGAAAGCAAATAGATATATAGCAGTAATGTCAACTGCGTCACGAGGCCGAACCGTCGCCAGTTGGCGCCGGTAAGCGAGAGCGACCGGTCCGCCGAAAGCAAAGTGGAGGCGACCAGCGACATGGCCTGCAGCCCGAGCAACCTCCGCAACCAGTGCATCTCACGCGAAGCGCCGGCCCTCCCTTCCGGCCGCCAGAACCAGAGCGCGATCGCCGTCCCCGCCAGCAGCGCCAGGATTTTCGGCGTCACATCGAAATGAAAGAACACCCCGGGCAGGATCAGCAGCGGCGCCACGGCGATCACGGCCAGCAAGCTTCCCCGGAAAACCGCCTCACTGGCGGCAGGCCGTGCCGCAAGGCCTGTCTCTACGGTTGACAGAGAACGCATGGCAGCCTTATGGTGCATTCATAGGCTATCACCCCCGGGTATGCGGCACTCGCAAAATCAAATCGCCTCCATCGCGCTGAAACTGGCGCTTCCGTTATCGCTGGGAGCCGCATTTTTGGCGGCGATTTACATCCGTTTTTACTCCCGGCTGCTGCCCGTTGAGGACCTTCCGATGTGGCCGGCCTATACGGCGTACTTCGTTCTCTCCCTCACGCTTTGGACGGCCTTGGAGACCCGCTTCCGAATAATTTACAGGTGTTTCGAAGAGGTCTCTCTGTTCCGCTGGCTGCAGTCGCTGGTGGAGCTCGATCTGCTGACTCTGGCGCTGGTTTCCTCGGCGGCCTTTTTTTGGCGCGGCTATTCGTTTTCCCGCTGGACGGTCGCGCTGTTCTGGAGCCTGCACGTTTCCCTCTGCCTGGCGGCAGCGTGGGGGGCGCGGGCCTGGGCGCGGCGTCGCACAGACGGGAATACGGTTTACATATTATCGATAGGTGAGAGACCGGATCTGGATTCCCTGCGGCGGGAGTGCCTGTCGGCCGGATGCAACTGGATCGTCCGGGAATTCCCCGACACTCCATCCGTCCTTCGCGCCATGGAGAATTTCGAGCC
>JACQDG010000240.1 GCA_016201185.1 Acidobacteriota bacterium
AAGGGGTACTTTGCGACTGAGCTGCAAAGCAAGGAATAAACAGGGATGTTGTCGGTTCGGACGCTTCGCTCTCTGCCGCAACTGGGCCACCGCGTCGCACAACCAATATGTGATCGGCTATCGCCCCCGAGAATGTCCCCCGGGCAAGTGGCACCGGATTCAGGCCCAACTCCAAGGGTCCCCGGGCCTTCCCGTGCCTGCAGATGTACGCACGAAGCGGGTATTACGCTGCCGGGCAATGAGTCACCCGTAACGCGCCGAATTCCGTCCACTTGACTGGGGTGGAGTGGGCCGATCTACTCCTGGCGCTTGCCTGTGCAGGGTGGCCGCACTCCGGCAACTCTTCCGGCTTTTTCGGGATTGCAAACCCAACGCTCGAGGCGGCTTTCTTCTAACGGTCGAAGAGGAGCTGGCGACCAGGGTCGCAGGTTAATGAAGCGTCTGCCAGGGGGAGCGGGATCGAGGCCGGACGTTCGAGTCGCCCCACGGTCTGGTGGCCGTGGGCCTCGGCCTGCGAGCGAGATCCTCGGCCGTCTGGAAGTGGTATTGGGCCCTTTCTGACTTGCCCAGTTTGAGCAACGCCTGAGCCAGGAAATAATGGATGGTCTTCCGGCAGGGGGCTCTTTTCACCAGACCACCCAGGAGGTCGGCGGCTTCTTCAAATTTGCCCCGGAAGAACAACATCAACCCTTTGACCTCGCGGGCAGGAAGGTAGTCGGGGTCGAGCCTGAGGGATATCTCCAGGTGTTGCTCGGCCTCCTCGGTTCTTCCGGTGTTCAAGTAGGCCACGGCCAACGCGGCATGGGCCTGGAAAAATCCCGGGGCCATTTCGGTGGCCGTCCTCATCCGTTCCACGGCCCACTCGCGGTTCCCTTTCCGCTCCGCGTCCAGTGCCTTCGCGTAGAGCTCTCGTGCACGCCTCGGGATTCTAACCTCCGTTTCCAGCTCGCGGAGCGAAACGGCAGCGTCGCCGTGCTCCGTCTGGGTCAGAGCCATCGTCGGCGCAAACTCCTTGCGGTCGCTGGCGAGGCCTTCCCCAATCGGATCGACCGCGGTGCCTGTGCCAGAGGCGGCGCCGAGACCGACAATCAACGCTCCCGCCAAGAAAGCCAGCAACATGGTTTGTTAAGCCACTTTCCCGAATCGGCACCCCGTCGGTCCGCCTCGGCTGCAGCGCAGGCTCGGTGGCGCGATTACTCTCTCTTCGGTGGTGGCAATCCGAAACCGACCCGCCTGCCCTGGTTCAGCTTCTCGGAAAGCGCCCTGTCCACTTCAGCCATCTCGAGGCGATCGTGCCTGCCGTCCGTGGTGATGAAGTGCAGAGTGTCGTCTTCTACCCAGTACGCTGCTGCCGAGTAAACGGCTCCATCCTTTGCGGCGATGAGGAAATAGACCGAGCTTCGCTCAAGGGAAGTGTCGGCGTGCCCGTTGGACCTCTGGCGGCGCACAATGGTCTGCTGAGTGGCTGCGGGCGGATCGGGCAAATAGATGATGGTCACGTTCGGGGCCGGTGTGTAGCCATATGGTCCATAGGAAGCATATGGATAGTAATAGGCACCGCCGATGTATCTGGGCCAGAACCCACCATAGCCGAAGCCGTAGTAGCCGATGCCGTGTCCGTATCCAAAGCCTAACCTGAGGCCGTGCCCGTATCCTCCCCAGCCATGTAGACTGGCGCCGAAACCCGAAAAGCCGCTGTGACCTAAGCGTCCGGCGAACCCGCCGTGACTTAGGGAACCGCCGTGACCGAAGCTGAAACCGCCGTGGCCGAAACCGCCATGGCCGCCGCCAAAGCTACCGTGTTGTGCGCGGGCGGGCAGCCCGAGGACAAGAAGAATGAGCAAGCTCGCAATTTGAAAAAGCATACAGCACCTCTGGATGCGAGTGCAGTGCTTGATTCCGCTGCTCCAATAGCTGAGTTCTGCACGCATCGTGCCACTCCGACCTTTGGCGCTCACGAGAAGTAACCCACCCTTGCTTTCCAAGAATGACGCAGGCGGTCTGTAGCTGAGCCACTGCCAGACTGGCCCAGGCACAGTGCGGCGCCCCGCGAGTCTCCAACCGCACGGTTGAGCCCGGAGTATCGGGCGTTTGAGTTAGAGTGATGATTTGCAATGAGCCGGAGGTTTGCTGCGCCCCGGAGAGGCGTAGGTTAATGTCCTCGAGGTTCTTCTTACACCTTCTGACCGCTTGTAGGCCCTTTTCGCCAATCGGCGTGGAGATCACCGAGTCCAAGACGGATCGCTTGAGAAGGCCGCCCCAGTCTTGGCAACAGCATGAGCAGGACCAACACGACGAACCCTAGCGAATAGCAGGTCCATGGCGTCCTCCTTTCTGAAGACCCACATGCCCACGAAAGAACGGTCTTCACTGAACTTTCAGCAAGCAACTTTCCAAAACCGTATGCCGGTGGATCATCTCGGGTCGATAAGCTGCCCGTTCAACCCAGGAAGGAAACCTGCCGCGCCTGGGACAATCCGGTCGTCCTGTTGCCTCATATCAGACAGTGCTCGGCTGGGTGAGTCGCAAATACATACGCGGTCAGGGCGACCAGGTTGGCTGCAGGTTTGCAGGAAGGTCGGTTGGCGTGGTACCAGGTCACGCACCAGAACCGGGAGGTTGGGAAATGCCGGTTACTGACGAAGCACGCCACCGCCGGGTCTTGATGCTTGCTCTGGCCCTCCTCCCCTTGGCGCTCAGCCCTGCCCCAGCCTGGAGCCAGGACCCGCGGCCCAACCTCCTGGTGCGGCAGAAGCAGCACAACACGGGGCACCGGGACCAGGAGCCTCTCTTCCGAGCCGATGTGAATCTGGTCCTGGTGCCCGTTGCCGTTACCGATCTGACAGGCCGCTTCGTCAATGGCCTGAGGCGGGAAAACTTCAGGGTGTA
>JACQDG010000053.1 GCA_016201185.1 Acidobacteriota bacterium
CATGGCCATGGTGTTCGCCGCCACCAGCAGAATGGCGAAGGTCACTGCTCCGGAGATGCTGAACAGGATCAGTTTGATGTTGCCGAGAAAACCGACCCAGCTCAACTGGAAGGCGCGCTCGGACTCCGACTGGGTGGGCTGGGGCGCGTTGCGAAACATCTCATCGATGGCGGCCGCCACCCGGGGAACGGCCTCGGGCGATTCCGTCATCGTAAAGACCATTCCCACGAACCCCTTGCGGCGCTGCGGCAGGCCTTCTTCCAGGTACTCGCGATGGAAATAGAGCTCCGCATCGTCCGGACCATCGAAAATGGCGCGGATGGTCAGCTCGAGATTTTCCGGATAAATATCGCCCACCAGGGTGATTTTCTGGCCGACCTTGAGGCCGTTCAGGTTGGCGACGCTGCGGCCCACGGCGGCGGCGGTACGCTCGCGCTCGAAAGCGGCGCGCTGCTCAGGATCGACCCTAAGCTCAGGGCGCAGGAGAAAGATTTTGTCAGCTTCGGCGGCGAAACGGGCGAAATTGTGGACTGGCCGGCGGTCGATGTAAATGCCGCCGTACCAGGAGAGGCCGGTAGCGACCTTCACGCCGGGCACCTGGCTGATGCGCTGCACATAGAATTCCGGCAGGGCAAACGTGAGCGAGACTTTGTGCCGGGTGGCGACGCGCAAGGCCTGCTCCGGCGGACCTTCCCGGTGGTAGAAGGCAAAGTAGAGCGAGATCAACGTCCCCAGCAGGAACAGGGAAACCCCCACGCTCAGAATCGTGAGCAGCGTGCGCCGGCGATTCCGCAGGCAATTCTTGAAAGCAAAGGGGAGGTATTTCCACATGCGAGGGCCTCGAACCGCAAAACTGATCATTATCAGTATAGCATTTGGGCGGCGGCAGCCTGGGCTTACAATAGCGGCTTACGGAGACGGAGCATGGCGAACGGGGTTGTGCCGGCGGACGAGCGATTCATGCGCGCGGCGCTGGAGCTGGCGGATCAGGGGGAACAGCAGGGCGAAGTTCCGGTAGGCGCCGTAGTAGTGGTGGCGGGGGAAATCGTGGGCCGCGGATGGAATGCGCCGATCGGGCAGGGCGACCCGACCGCCCATGCCGAGATCCTGGCCCTGCGCGAAGCGGCCCACGCCGTGGGGAACTACCGCCTGACAGGAGCGACCCTGTACGTTACGATGGAGCCCTGCGCCATGTGCGCCGGGGCGCTGGTGGCGGCGCGGATCGAGCGGCTGGTGTTTGGCACGCGGGACCTGCGCTTTGGGGCCGTGCGCAGCAAGTTCCGGCTGGCGGATTCAGACCTGCTGAACCATCAGGTGAAGGTAGTGGAGGGAGTGCTGGCCGCGGAGTGCCTGGCGCGAATCCAACAGTTCTTTCGAGAGCGCCGGGTCCGGGGAAACAGCACGGCTGAAGATTGAAAATGGTGAAAACCATCGAGTGGACTCCCGACGGCGTGGTGATGATCGACCAGCGGCGGCTGCCGCGGGAGCAGGTCTACGTAACTTGCAAGACCTACCAGGAAGTGGCGGAGGCGATACGGGCCATGGCGATCCGCGGAGCGCCGGCGATCGGGGTCGCCGCCGCCATGGGGATTGCCCTCGGGATGCAGGCTGCGGCGGCCCAAGATTTTCCTGCGGCGATGGAAAAGATTTGCGCGACGCTGGCTGCCACGCGGCCCACCGCCGTCAATCTTTTCTGGGCGATCGAGCGCATGAAGCGGGCCTATCACGCGGCGGCGGGGAAGAACGCCGAGACGGTTCGTACGGCGCTAGTGCGGGAGGCGCTGCAAATTGTTAGCGAAGACATCGCGATCAACCAGCAAATCGGCCGCTGCGGGGCGCCGCTGGTGCCGGATTCGAAGACCGTGCTGACCCACTGCAACGCCGGGGCCCTGGCGACGGCGGGATACGGCACGGCGCTCGGGGTGATCCGGGCGGCGGTTGCGGCCGGGAAACACATCAACGTCATGGCCGGCGAAACGCGGCCTTACTTGCAGGGCGCCCGCCTGACGGTGTGGGAGCTGATGCAAGACGATATTCCTGCTACCCTCATCACCGACAACATGGCCGGGCATTTCCTGAAGTCGGGACGGATCGGCTGCGTGCTGGTGGGCGCGGACCGCATCGCCGCCAATGGCGACGTGGCCAACAAGATCGGCACTTACTCGCTGGCCGTGCTGGCGCATGAGAATGGCGTGCCCTTCTACGTCGCTGCGCCCGTATCTACCCTTGACCTGACACTGACGTTCTGTGGCGCCGGAGGGAATCGCGGTGGAGAATCCGGCCTTCGACGTTACTCCCCACCGCTACGTCACCGCCATAATCACCGAGCGCGGGATCGCCCGGCCGCCGTACACCGAGACGCTCAAAGCGCTGGCCGGCGTGTAAGGCTGTAAGCGATCATTGATCCTGATCGGCGACGAGGCGGGCGAGGGCTTCTTCCACTTGCTTCTGGGTGAATTGATGGTTGGGGTCGTCTCCGTTGAAGTTGTGGCGCAGGCGGCCGCTGCGGTCGTAGATGAAAACGGCGGGGATTCCCAGCAGGTCGAGCTTCTCGAAGGCCTGGGTGATGTTTTCGTCCATCAGGTAGTTGCGGAAGGCGGCCTTCTGGCGGCGGAGGAACTGCCGCGCCTGCTCCACCGCTTGGGGGTCCTCACGGTCGTCCACGCACAGGGAGACGAAGGTCACGCCGCGGTCTTTGTACTGGTTGTACAGCGTGACCACGTGTGGAAAGCGCTCCAGGCAGGGGGCGCACCAAGTCGCCCAAACGTCCACTACCACGATCCGGCCTTTGAGAGAGGCCAATTCCCGTTTCCACTGCCCGAAGTGAATTCGCTGCAAATCGATAGGAGGCGGGGTCGCGTTTTGGGCCCCAAGGGCCAGAGTTGCCCCCAGGAAAAGCAGCAACCTGAGGGCCGCCCCCATGAGACCTACCTGCCGCTGTACTCGACGGTGCATCCCTGGGCACGCGTTTCCGCCACCGGCGCCGGTTTGCCGGCCAGCGCGGCGTTGATAGCGTCGCGTACGTAGAAGTCCTTCGGCTCGCCATTGACGTAACGGCTGGAGCCGTCACTCTGGATCAGCGCCGGGGAGTTGGTGAGCAGACCGGCGTAAATGACCTTGCGCTCTTTATTCAGCACGAAGTATTCCGGCGTGCGGGTGGCCCCGTACTTGCGACCGATCTCCTGGGTCGGATCGTGCAAATAAAGGAGGTTGTAGCCCACCTTGGCGGCCCGCTCCTTCATGGCGGGCAGGGCGTCGTCCTGCCGCAGGTTGACCCCCAGGCCGATGAACCGCACGCTCTTGCCCTTGAAGTCGTCGACAATTTTTATGAGGTCCTTCTCGCCGCCCCGGACCCAGGGACAGTGATTGGCCAGAAAGACCAGGACCACCGCGTCTTCTTTGAAATCGGGAAGGGAATAGGTCTTACCGTCGATTCCCGGCAGGTTGCTGAAGCTCGGCGCCTTCATGCCGATCTGGATGACCGAGTTGTACTTGGCGCCGGACAAAACCGTCGCAGCGACGAGCGTTACCAGGGCGGCTGCCAAAGCGTATGGTTTCCAGTGAAGGGTCATGGCTGCTCCTCCTTTCCCCAGAAGACTTACTTCTTCACTTCCAGCTTAAAATTGATCACAACTTCTCGGCGGCTGTCAAACGAACTGACGGTGCGGGGTCCCGCCGTGGCGGTCCCATATTCGGCCTTCAGTTCGTAGTCCAAATCGGGATCGAGGCCGTAAAAGCGGTACGCGCCCTTTTCGTCCGTGTAAAAGGACTTTACCTGCAAAGTCTTCTTGTTTTTCAACTGGACCACGGCTTTAGAAAGGGGGTTTTCCAGCATGTCGGTCACAATGCCGTGCACGGAGCGAAGTTGCTGATTCTTCTTGGATTGCTGAGCAGGCGCCACCCCGGCGCCAAGCAGCGCCGCTACGGCCAGCAGGATCAGCCGCCGCCCAATGCCCCCCTTCATGACGATCACCTCAAGTCGTTACGACGTCGGTCCCCCGAGTTCGGTTACCTCCGTTCGGGGCCAGTCACTTTTTGAGCAGGACGAGGCGAAAAGTAACATCGATCCGCTCATCGGCGGCGACCTCGACGGTCTTGCTTTGAGAAACAAACCCCTCGGCGCTGACCTCAATACTGTATCGCGCTTTGCCGGCCGGCACACGCACGGCAAACTCCCCCTGCACGTCGGTCTTGGTTTCTTTTTTCTCCTTGGGCCGGTCGGCGTTGGTTACCACGACTCGGGCCCCATGCAAGGAAAAGCCGTTTTCCTGGAATACGGTGCCGAATAGAAGGGCTTGCGGGGTGATCCTGGACTTCTTTTTCTCGCCGGCCCAGGCCCGCGGCGTCACGAGAGAGGCGAGCCAGAGGGCCGCGGCCAAGGCCGCCAATAGCCTCGCGTAGCGCCGGCTGGCGCCCGGGGCCGCACTACATCTCCGTCTCTTCTTCCTCATCTTCCTTGGTTTCCTCTTCCTCGACAGCCTCAAGCTCCAGCGGATCGAGGCTTACCACCTCTAGCTCTGCGCCGCATTCTTCGCAGCTGATGATGTCGCCTTCCTCCACTTCCTCCTCGTCCACGAAGAAGGTGCCTTCACACACCGGACAAGTGGCCATAAGGATCCCCCTTTCAAATATTTACACCAACCGGGAAAAAGTTGCCAACCAAAAATGCGACGTTCGAAGGACCGTGGATTGCCGCCGGGAAAGGCTTATGGTGGAATCAAAGCAAGATGGCTGCCGAGCCCTCCAGGAGGTACCCCGAACGTCCGGTGGTGGGCGTGGGCGGAGTGGTGTTCGACGAAGGGCGGGTGCTCTTAGTAGAGCGGGGCCGCGATCCCCTGCAGGGACAGTGGTCGCTGCCCGGCGGGGCGCTCAAAACCGGCGAGTTGCTAGCCGACGGCCTGCGCCGGGAATTGCAGGAAGAAACCGGCCTCGAAGTGCGAATCGGGGAGGTCGTGGAGGTTTTCGAGCGCATCCTGTGGGACGCGGAAGGGCGGCCCGAGTATCACTACGTCCTGATCGATTATCTCTGCGAGAAGACGGGGGGGGAGCTGCGGGCCGGCGATGACGTCAGCCGGGCCGAATGGGTGGAGCAGGAGAGGCTCGGCGAGTACCACATCACCCCAGGCACGCAGACCGTGATCGAGAAAGCCTTCAATCTCCGCGGCCGGCCGGCTGTTTCTATATGACACAGAATATTGAGCAGGTGCTGGAATTTCCCGAGTTGGTCGGGATCCTGCGCCGGTACGTCGCGAGCCCGCTCGGAGGCGCTGAACTCGAAAAGCTTCATCCTCTGGCCGACCGTGCGCAGGTTGAACGGGAACTGGCCGAAGTGGGTGAGGCGCTGGAATACCTGCGCCAGGCAGGGCGAGGCGCGGGGACGTCGCCGGCGGGCCGGGCCACGGTTGCCATCGAATTCCGCGGCCTTCACGATGTACGCCAAGCCGCGGCCCGGCTGAGAGTGGAAGGCGCCGAGCTGGAGCCGCTCGAGATCCTGCACCTGCTCGAATTGCTGGAGCAGGCTGGCAGCATCAAGCTAACGCTCGCTGCGGGCCGCGTCCGCTTTCCTCGACTGGCCGGGCTGGCCGCCGACCTGGGAGAGTTTCGGCCGCTGGTGCGGGACTTGGTCGGCAAGATCCTGCCCACGGGCGAGCTGGAGGACCACGCCAGCGCAGCGCTGCGCCGGATCCGCCGTGAGACCGAGCAGCAGAAGCACGCCGTCCAGGAGTCTCTGGAGAAGTTCCTGCGGGCCCACAGCGAGGAAGGCAGCCTGCAGGAGGACTACGTCACGATCCGCAACGAACGGCTGGTGGTGCCCGTGAAGGCCGACCAGAAGCGGCGAATCGAGGGCGTGATCCATGGCTCGAGCTCCACGGGCCAGACGGTGTTTGTCGAGCCGCTCGAAACCATAGAGCTGAACAATAGTCTTGTGCGGCTGGCGGAAGAGGAGCAGCGGGAGATTCACCGCATCCTGCAAGAGATGACGGCGCGGCTGGGCCAGTATGCCGACTCCATTGCGGCTGCCGTTGCCACCCTGGCGAAGCTCGAATCGCTGTTTGCTCGCGCCCGCTTTGGCCTGGAGTTCGACGCCGCCATCCCCCGCTTCTCGCCGCCCGATGACCCGCGGCTCGATCTGCGCGCCGCGCGCCACCCGCTGCTGGAAGATCTTTTAAAGCGCAAGACGGCGGCGCCCGTTCCGGCCTCGCTCACCATGGACGCCGACCACCATGTATTGATAATCAGCGGGCCCAATACGGGAGGGAAGACAGTAGCGCTGAAGACGGTCGGGCTGCTGGCCCTGATGGCCCAGGCGGCCGTACCCGTGCCCGCCGAGGAGGCGGAGCTGCCGTGGTTCGAGCAGGTGCTGGCGGATATCGGGGATTACCAGTCCATCCAGGAGAGCCTGAGCACGTTCTCTTCGCACATGGCGGCGATTCGGGAGATGATCGAAAGCGCCACGGCCGGCTCGCTGGTGCTGATTGATGAATTGGGCGCGGCTACCGATCCGCAGGAAGGCGGCGCGCTGGGGATCGGCGTCGTGGATCATTTTCGCCGGGCCGGGGCCTTCACCCTGGTCTCGACCCACCTGCCGGCTCTGAAAGTTTACGGGGCTAATACGGCGGGGGTGCTCAACGCCTCGGTCGGCTTCGACGAGGAGACCCTGGCGCCGAATTACCGGCTGGTGGTGGGGATGCCCGGGAAGTCTGCCGGCCTGGACATCGCGCGGCGGCTTGGCATTCCGGCGCCCATCATCGAAAGAGCGCAGCGAGCACTGACCACCCAGGATGCGGAGATCGCGGCCTTCCTGCGCGAATTGCACCGGCGGGTAGAGGAGCAGCGCGCTGCGGAAGCGTCGCTCGAGGAATACCGCCGGCGACTGGAACGGGAGGAAAAGGAGCAGGAGCGAGAACGGGATAAGCACCAGGCGGCCAAGCTGAAAGAGCTCGAGCGGCGGGTGGATGCAGTAATCGGGAAATTCTCCGCCGAGGCCAGACAGACCCTGGAGCGGATGGCCGAGTCGGCGCTGGGCCGTAAGGCCCAAGCGGAAGCGTCGCGTCGGGTGACCCGGGCGGAGCGGGGCCTGCGGGAAGAGTTTGAGGCCACCGTGATTTCGACATTGAATGAAGCGCGGCAGGGCACGGGCGCCTCGAGCGTGGCTCACGCCACGGAGGGCTCCCTGGTGCGGCTACGGGGAGTGGGTCCTCCGGCCCGGGTGCGCCGGCGGCTGGGAGAAGGGAGGCTGGAAGTCGAGGTTGGTCTAGTGAAGATGCAAGTTGACATGGACGACGTGCTCGAGGTCCTGGCCGGCGCCCCGGCGGCGGCCAGGTTGCCCGAAGGCGTCAGCTTCCAGCCCGCGCCTCGGCCGGGCGGGGCCCAGAGTCTCACGGAGATCAACGTGATCGGAGCAACGGCCGAAGAAGCGCGGGAGCGCGTGGACAAGTTTCTCGACAACGCCGTGCTGGCGGCCGCGTCCCGGGTGCGGGTCGTGCACGGCCACGGCATGGGCGTGCTGCGCAAGACCCTCTGGCAGATGTTCTCCGCCCATCCTCACGTGGAGAAGTACTACCAGGCCGAACAACAAGAAGGCGGCGCCGGTGCTACCATCGTGGAACTGCGAATCTGAGGGAGGTTCCACGATGAAGCCGCGTTTTGTTTGTGCTTGCCTTATCCTCGCTGTAACGGCGGCACTGCCGAGGTCCCACGCCTCCGCGCAACAGGCGAAAAAGCTGAAGGTCTAC
>JACQDG010000054.1 GCA_016201185.1 Acidobacteriota bacterium
AAGCGGGTCAAGGGTTTCGATTCATCCTGGAAGCTGGATCGAGAGAACGGAATGGCCGCCCTGGCCAAGCCCACCGACCGCTTGAAGAATTTCAAGATTCGAGTGCAGCCCATGCTGGGTTGCGTGGGGGTCGCGCCGCCCGGCCAGCAGGCGTTTCGTTCCGGCAATTTAGGGCCCTATGGCGGCAACATGGACTACAACCAGGTGCGGGAAGGCACTACGTTGTACTTGCCCGTCTTCCAACCAGGCGCAGTGCTGTTTGTGGGTGACGGCCACGCCACACAAGGGGACGGCGAGCTGACGGGCAACGCACTCGAAACCTCAATGAGCGTGGAGTTCACGGTTGACCTGATCCGCGGTAAGTCGCTGGGCCAGCCCCGCGCCGAGAACAGCGAATACGTAATGATCTCGGGCATCGCCGGATCGCTGAATGAAGCCCTGCGGATGGCGACAACCGGCATGTCCCGTTGGCTGGAAGACGAGTATAAACTGAGCGCCGGCGAGATCGCCATGGTGCTGGGCAGCTCCATGCGCTATGACATCGCGGAGGTGGTGGACCCGCAGGTCCACGTCGTAGCCAAGCTGCCGAAAAGCCTCTTGGCGCAGATTCCCAGGCCCGAGTAGTCTGCCAGTTGAGCCACACCCACCGTGCGGCTGTAAGTTCCTGATGTCACTCGATGGTCTCGGCTGCCGTGTTGGCGGAAGCCGCGCACCCTGAAAATCAAAATTGGCCGGCGAATAATGCGCCGCTGATCCATTGATATAATGGCAGTTGAACGATTCCACAGGGGGGAATTGCTAGTGCGCTCGAGTTATCTGTCGTTGCCCGCACTTGTCTTCGCGCTCCTGCTCGCAGGCTGCAGCTCGCCGAAGGTCCAATCCGCCGGTGGGCCTCCGCCTGTCCCGGTAAGCGTTGCCGTGGCGACACAGGAGTCGGTGCCGGTGGAAATTCGCGCGGTCGGCACCGTAGAGGCTTCTGCGACAGTGCAGGTGAAGTCACAGGTCGCCGGCGAGCTGGTGGGCGTGCATTTTGTCGAGGGCGGCAACGTCAACAAAGGCGACTTGCTGTTTGAAATCGATCCGCGCCCTTATCGGGAGGCTTTGCGGCAGGCCGAAGCCGCCGTGGTGAGAGACCGCGCCCAATTACGGCAGGCGGAAGCCAATCTGGCCCGCGACCTGGGGCAATGGAAGAACGCGGACGCGGACGCCGCGCGGTACGAGGCGCTGGCGAAAGAGGGGGTGGTTTCCCGCACGCAATACGACCAGGTGCGGACCAACGCCGATGCCCTGCATGAATCAGCTCGCGCCGACGAAGCAGCCATCGAGAGCGCTCGCGCCTCGGTGGAGAGCGATCGCGTATCCGTGGACCGGGCCAAGCTCGAACTCAGCTATTGTGAGATCCGTTCGCCTGTTTCGGGCCGGGTCGGCAATCTGCTGGTGCATGCCGGCAACCTGGTGAAGGCCAATGGAGACAATGCGCTGGTGGTGATCAACCAGATCACCCCCATCTTCGTGACCTTCGGTGTGCCGGAGCAGCAGCTCGCCGCCATCAGGCAAAGCAGCAGCGCTCGAAAGCTTCCGGTGCAGGTCTCGCTCCAGAACGACGCCGGCAAGCTCGTGAGCGGAGTCCTGACGGTTATCGACAACACGGTTGACCCTACCACGGGGACGATTCGCCTGAAAGCGACGTTCAACAACGAGGAGCGCCTCCTCTGGCCGGGGCAGTTCGTCAACGTAGTGCTCACGCTCGACACGGTGAACAATGCGACCGTCGTGCCATCGGAAGCGGTGCAGGCCGGACAGCAGGGACAGTTCGTCTTCGTCGTGAAGCTGGACCAGAGCGTCGAGTCCAGGAACGTAACGGTCGGAACGACCTTAGGCGGCAAGGTGATCATCGAGAAAGGCGTCGCGCCGGGTGAGGCCGTGGTCACAGACGGGCAACTGCGCCTGTTTCCGGGCGCGCGGATACAGGCCGTTCCCGCGGGCAAGGTCGAGTCGCAGGCGCTTTAAACATGGGCATTTCGACTCTTTTCATCGAGCGGCCGATAATGACCGCCCTGGTCACGTTCGCGATTCTGCTGTTTGGAATCGTGGGGTACCGGGCGCTGCCCGTGGCCGCGCTGCCGAGCGTAGACTACCCGACCATCCAGGTAAGCGCAGCGGTTCCGGGAGCAAGTCCGGAGACCATGGCCTCTTCGGTCGCGACGCCGCTGGAGCGCGAGTTTTCGACGATTTCCGGCGTGCAGTCGATGAGCTCCACCAACACCCAGGGGTTCACCTCGATCGCCGTTCAGTTCACGCTCGAGCGCAACATTGACGCCGCCGCTCAGGACATCCAGGCGGCGATCTCCAAAGCGGGCGGCCAGCTTCCGGCCAGCATGCCCCGGCCGCCCTCCTATCAGAAGGCGAACCCCGCCGAGCAGCCGGTGCTGTATCTGGCGCTCACTTCTTCCACGCTGCCGCTTTACACGGTGGATGAATATGCGGAGACTCTCCTGGCACAGCGCATTTCCATGGCCAGCGGGGTCTCGCGGGTGCAGGTGTTCGGCGCGCAGAAATACGCCGTGCGGGTGCAGTTGAATCCTGACGCGCTGGTGGCGCGGGGCATCGGCATCGACGAGGTGCAGCGTGCGGTGCAGCAGAGCAACGTCGATTTGCCTACCGGAAAGCTATACGGCGCCAAGCAGGCCTTCACGGTCCAATCGAACGGGCAGTTGACCACTGCCGCGGCCTACCGGCCGCTCATCGTCGCCTGGCGGAATGGAATGCCGGTGCGGCTGGGCGACCTGGGACAGGTTCTCGACAGCGTGGAGAACGATAAGGTGAGCGCCTGGTTCAACGGTGTGCGCGGCGTGATTCTTGCCATCCAGCGGCAGCCCGGAACCAACACCGTTGAAGTGGTGGACAACATCAAGCAGTTGATGCCGGTGTTCCGGAGCGAAATCCCGCCGGCGGTCGATCTTTCGGTGGCCTTCGACGCCTCGGAGTCGATCCGCGGATCCATCAATGATGTAAAGTTTACCCTGGTGCTGACCATCTGTCTGGTGGTGATGGTCATTTTTCTGTTCCTGCGAAATCTCTCCTCCACGCTGATTCCCGGCGTCGCCGTGCCGCTCTCCATCGTCGGCACCTTCGCCGTCATGTACCTGCTCGGCTACAGCCTGAACAATCTCTCGCTGATGGCGCTGACCTTATCGGTGGGTTTCGTTGTGGACGACGCCATCGTGATGCTGGAGAACATCGTCCGCCACATGGAACTGGGCCACTCCCGCATGCAAGCCGCTCTTCTGGCCGCGAGAGAAATCGGTTTCACCATTGTTTCCATGACTCTTTCCCTGGTGGCCGTCTTCATTCCCGTGCTTTTCATGGGCGGCATCGTCGGCCGGCTGCTGCACGAATTCTCCGTCACCATCACGGTCGCAATCCTGATATCCGGTTTTGTTTCGCTCAGCTTCACGCCCATGCTCGGCAGCCGCTTCTTGCGAGTGGACCACGAGGCGCGGCACGGCCGGGTCTACCGCGGCCTGGAGGCCGGCTTTAAAGCCATGGCGTGGCTCTACGA
>JACQDG010000265.1 GCA_016201185.1 Acidobacteriota bacterium
CGGGCGGCAAGATGGGGCCGTCGCTCGCCCGGCTCGCCCGGCGCGCCTGCGAACAGGCCGGCGTGAAGAAGCGCATCATCGGGGTGGCGCGGTTTTCTTCGCCGGGTCTGGCCGAAGATCTCAAGAAATCCGGGCTCGAAACCATTTCCTACGACCTGCTGGAGCCCGGGGCGCTCGACGCGCTGCCCGACGCAGCCAATGTGATCTTCATGGCGGGGCGCAAATTCGGTTCCACCGGCCAGGAGTGGCTCACCTGGGCCTTGAATGCCTATTTGCCAGCCATAGTGGCCGAGCGGTTCCGGCACTCGCGAATCGTCGCGTTCTCCACAGGAAACGTGTATCCGCTGACGCCCCCGGCTGCAGGCGGGCCCACGGAGTCGCACCCCACGGGTCCGATCGGCGAGTACGCGCAGTCCTGCCTGGGCCGGGAACGGATGTTCGAATATTTTTCACAAAAGTATGGGACGCCTGTTGTTTTGCTGCGCCTGAACTACGCTATCGAGCTGCGCTATGGCGTGTTGCGCGACGTGGGCGAGAAAGTGTGGCGAAAAAAGCCTGTCGACCTGAACATGGGATTTGTAAACGTGATCTGGCAGCGGGACGCTAACTCGGTGGCCCTGCGAGCCCTGGCCCAAGCTCAATCGCCGCCGCTGGTCCTGAACCTGAGGCTGAGACAGCGCTCTTGAGTAACGCCTCGCGGTGCTGCAAGCTTTTCGGCCACCCGGAGACCACTCTCGAGCAGATGATCGCGTGGGTTGCGCACTGGGTCAAAATCGGCGGCCGCAGCCTGGACAAGCCCACTCATTTCGAAGCGCGGGACGGGAGATTCTAGGGAAAAGATGCTGCCGGAGATTACAGACCGACTGCGCCAGGGAATGGTAATACCGGCGCATCCCCTGGCCTTGACCGCCGGGCGGCGCCTGGACGAGATCCGGCAGCGGGCGCTGACGCGATATTATCTGGCCGCCGGCGCGGGCGGCGTCGCGGTGGGCGTGCACACCACGCAGTTTGAGATTCGGAACCCGAAATTCGGGTTGCTCCGGCCGGTGCTCGAGCTGGCCGCGGAAACGGCGCGGGAGTTTGAAAGCAAGCACGGGCGGCCCGTCGTGCGGATTGCAGGCATCTGCGGTTCCACGGCTCAGGCCGTGGCCGAGGCGGAATTTGCCGTTGCTTGCGGGTATCACGCGGGGCTGCTGAGCCTGGGGGCGCTGGCCGAAGCTTCCGATGATGAGCTGATCGCCCATGCTCGGGTCGTGGCCGAAGTGATTCCGCTGTTCGGGTTTTATCTGCAGCCATCGGTCGGCGGGAGAACGCTGGGCTATGGGTTCTGGCGGCGATTTGTGGAAGTGGGGAACGTGGTGGCTATCAAGATCGCCCCCTTCAGCCGCTACCAGACGTTGGAGGTGGTGCGCGCGGTCGCCGAGTCGGGTCGCGGCGGCCAAATTGCCCTTTATACCGGCAACGACGATAACATCGTCGTCGATCTGCTGACGGCTTTTCGTTTTCCCACGCCGCAAGGTCCAGCCTGCCTGCGAATGGTGGGGGGCCTGCTGGGGCATTGGGCCGTTTGGACCCGCCGGGCGGTTGAGATGCTGCAAGATATTCACGCCATTGTCGAAGAGGGTTCGGCGGTGCCACCCCAAATGCTCACCCTGGCCGCCGAAGTTACCGCGGGCGCAGACCACCTCCGCACGCCGGCTGATCTAATGGGTTAAGACACATTTCCGAATGAACTAGGGCGAGCCCCTTATCGCAACCACCTGTTCTTTGGCCGAGAATCAGATGGGGCATTTTGGTCCTTCAGTCTCGGTCTGCCGAGAAGGCAAAATGCCCAGAGTCTTCGTGTTGCCGGGCGCCGATAAGGGCGCGTGGCGGGACCTATGGACTGTCAGCTCTGTCACAAGAAGATCTCCTCCTGGAGACGGATGAAGACCAACTCTGAGTTCTGCTGTGACAAGCATGCCGAGCAATACAAACGCGAAACGGTCGGACGGTTGCTGGAATACCACCACAGCGAACCAGCGCATGCAGCTGAAGATCCGATTCACAGATTGGCGGGTCTCGGGGCCCATATGCCGCTGGCCGGCGAACACCCTCAAGAACGCAAACCGGCGCCGTTTCTACTGGTGGAGCTCCGACGCTACAAAGTGGGCCGCAGTCCCCTGGACAGGTTGTCGGGCCAACAGGGGCTGCTGGTGCCTTCGCCGCACCGGGCGCCCCCGCCACACCCGTTGAAGATTTGGGAAGCGGCTGCAGGGAGAAGATTTCCGCCTGCGGCTGCAAACCTGGTGAAGCGCCGGCCTGGAGACCAGCCCGCCGATCTGCTTCACGCGGGCCCCTATGCTCCTATCCCCCGATCCGCTACGCCAGTCTCCCCTGTACGAACCGCGCCGATTCCAGTGCCGGCACCGGCCGAGACGGCGGAGGTATGGCCCGGGCTAAAGACTGGCCTTCTCACAAAGGCGGTTTGGCCGGATCGGGCCGGGGACAAGCTGGCGGTACGGACAGGGCAGGCGGCGGCCTCGCTCCGCTCGGGGCTGAGCTCTTTTCGGACGGTGGGAAAGGAATCGCTTTCGGGTCGCCAGGCTCTGCCGCTGCTACCATCGATGGCCGCAGGCGCGAAGCATAGGTTGTCGGCGCCGCAAGTCGAAGCGCCGTGGCCCGGCTTGCATTTGTGGAGCGAGTGCGGCGAGAGCGCCACTGGACCAGCCGGCTTCGTGAGCCGCGGTAGCAATCTGGCAGGAATGCGCCCGTCAGCGCACGTCGTTCCTGGGGCGATTGTCATGGCGGCCTCGCCGCCACCTTCGGGGGCCGGCCTTCAGGTCTCGGGCGCCGCGCCGGCGCCGCAGCCGGTAATGCTGGTGGCCTGGGGCGCAACTGCTTTCGCTCCGTCGAAAAGGGCGGGCTGCTCTTTCCTGCCAGTGGCCGGCAAGCCCTGTCGGGACCCGGAAGCTCTACCCCGTCGGCATTTCGACGGCGGCATCCGGCCGGATCGGCTGGCGCGCTCGGTGTGGCTCCCCAGCCAGCCGCAGCCGCTCCAGCTCGGGGAGCTGCGGCCTAAGGCTCGCACGGAGCCGCAGCCAACTGCGGCCCCGTCGCTGCTGGTTCCCTCGCCTGAATTACTGGTAGGCGCTCAAAGCTTGTTTCCGCAAGCTAGGCGGTCCA
>JACQDG010000247.1 GCA_016201185.1 Acidobacteriota bacterium
GGGTCCCGGCCAGGAACACCACCGCGATGGCGCTGATGACCATGGGGACCTCGTAGCTCACGTCCATGGCCGCCGCGCGCAGGCCCCCGTAGAGGGAGTACTTGTTGTTCGAAGCCCACCCCGCCAGGGCGATGCCGTAGACTCCCAGCGACGTAACCGCGAGGATGAACAACAGCCCGATGTTCAGGTCGCTCAGTTGAAGCGAGACCGGGACGCCGAGGATTTTAACGTCCCGCCCAAAAGGAATTACCGCCACCGAGATCAGCGCCAGCGAGACCGCCAGGAACGGCGCCAGCAAGAAGAGAAACTTGTTGGCCTGCGGCGGGATCAGGTCTTCCTTGGTCAGCAGCTTCAAGATGTCGGCAAAAGGTTGCAGCAACCCGTGCGGGCCGACGCGATGCGGTCCCCAGCGGCCCTGGATATGCGCGATCACCTTCCGCTCCACCCACTGGATGTAGACCAGCGTCAGCATCAGCGCGCCGATCAGCACCACGGCCTTGACGATGCTGAGCAGGTAGAAGCTCATCACTCCGGCACCTCGACCAGGTCCTTTTCGATCACCGCCTGGAGCACGCGGCAGTAACGCCCCAGGCTTCCTGACGTGAACATGCTGTCGCGCGAGCTTTGGATCGCCTCCGGCCGGCTGCAGTGGGTGATGTGACCATTGACGGACGTCGCCTGCGCCGCCCCGCCGCTCACAAAAGTGGCGTAAGGAATGTCATAGCCGCGCACCACCCGCCGGATCTCGTCAAACACTGCCTCGGGTAGTGGAGGCGCCAGCTCAAAGCCCATCTGGCGGGCGAGCAGCCCCATGATCTCCAGGTCCGGTTTTGCGCCTGAAGGAGCCAGAGCCTGCTTCAGCCGCTGCACCTCGCCACAGACATTCGTGAAGCTGCCGGATTTTTCGTAGGCGGCGGCCGCCGGAAAGACCACGTCGGCGAGGCGGGCCGTTTCCGTCAAGAACAACTCCTGCACCACGAGAAAAGTCCTGCAGCCTGCGACGCCCTCGAGCGGGTTGGCGCCCACCACCCAAAGCGCATCGAGAGTTCCTTGCTCGGTGGCGGTGATCATTTCTTGGAGCGACAGTCCAGGATGGGGAGCCGGCGCGTAACCCGGCAGCAGGTCCGGCAGCAGCCCCATGTCCAGCGCGCCCCGGGAGTTCACGTAATCCACCAGCGCCACGTAGCGCGCCGACTCCGGCAGCATGCTCACCAGCCGCTCGACATCAGGACCTTTGATGTGGTCGCCGAACACGACGACCAGGTCCGTCTCCCCGGCCAGCACTTCGCGGATCGATTCCACTCCGGCCAGGCCCCGCGCCCGGACCAGCCGCGCCGCACCGTGCTCCTCCCGCGTGGGATGAGGATGTACTACGTAGACCCGGGCCCCGTGGTGCCGCACGTTGGCGCGGATCTGGAAGGCCAGCAACGGGTGCTGCTGGGAAAGATCGGCCCCCACGATCAACACAGCCGCGGCGTTGTAAAGGTCCGCGGTCGTGGCAAGCCTGCCCGGCCGCCCCGCCAGGCCATCCAGCAGCGAGACCACGTCGCCCGTCTGGTGGTGGTCAATATGGTTGGTCCCTAGGTGGGCCCGGGCCAGCTTCTGGAGGTAATAGTTTTCCTCGTTGGTTGTCCGCGTCGAGCCGATCACGCCGATGGAGCCGCCGCGCTCTTTCACCCCGCGGAAGCGCTCGGCCACCAGAGCGATTGCTTCCTTCCAGCCGGCCGGCTGGAGCTTTCCATCGCGGCGGACAAGGGGGGTGCGCAGCCGCTCCTCGTGCTCCAGAAAGTCGTAGGCGTACCGCCCCTTGATGCACAGGAACTCGCCGTTGATGCCCGAGCGGTCCCGGTTGTTGCCGCGCAGGATCTGGTTGTTGCGCACGCTCAGGGTGGTTTTGCAGCCGTCGGCGCAGTGGGCGCAAACGGCGCCGACATACTGCATTTCCCAGGGCCGGGTCTGGTAGCGATAGGCGCCGCTGGTCAGGGCGCCGACCGGGCAGATGTCGATGCACATGCCGCACTCGTCGCACTCCAGGTGGTTTGCCATGTTGGGAGCAATCTCCGAGTGCGCGCCGCGGTTCACCACGCCCAATGCGCGCACGCCCATGCCCTCGTCGCAGATCCGGACGCAGCGGAAGCACAGAATGCAGCGCGGGGCGTCGAAATAAACTACCGGCGACCATTGCTGCTCGACGACGTGCAGCTTCTCCTCGCGGAAGCGGCTCTCGCCCGCGCCGTAGCGAAACGTCATGTCCTGCAGCTCACACTCGCCGCCCTTGTCGCAAACCGGGCAATCGAGCGGATGGTTGGTCAGCAGGAACTCCAGCATGGCCTTGCGGGCCGCGGCCACCTGCGGCGTTTCGGTGCGCACCACCATATCCTTGGCCACCGGCAGCGTGCAGGCCGTCAGCAGCTTCGGCGCTTTCTCCACCTCCACCAGGCACATGCGGCAGGCCGCCTGCAAAGCCAGGCCCTCGTAGTAACAGAAAGCCGGTATCTCAATGCCCACCTGCCGCGCCGCATTGATCACCAGCGTCCCGGCGGGCGCCTCCACCGGCTTTCCATCAATCGTCAGCTTCACCAACTCGGACATGTAGTTCTCTGCGCGCTCTGCGCCTCTGCGGTGAAAGAACTATCTCTCATACGGACAGGGCTTCCCATCCAAGTGATCCTCAAACTCCTGCCGGAATCTCTTCACCAGCGAGATGGTCGGCATGGCGGCCGCGTCGCCGAACGGGCAGAAGGTCTTGCCCAGCATGTTCTGCGCCACCTCGCCGATCAGGTCGATGTCGCTCTGGATCCCGCCGCCCGCGTGGAACCGCGCCAGCATTTTTTGCAGCCACATCGTCCCTTCGCGGCAAGGGATGCACCACCCGCAGCTTTCGTGCGCGTAAAAGCGCATGATCCGCAGCGCCACCTTCACCATGCAGGTGTCTTCGTCCATCACCACCACGCCACCCGAGCCCAGCATGCTGCCAACCTGCTGGAGCGAATCGAAGTCCATGGGGATATCGGCCTGGTCGGCGCCGAGCACCGGGCAGGAGGAGCCGCCGGGAATCACGGCCTTCAGCTTCTTCCCGTCGCGCATGCCGCCCCCCACTTCCTCGATCATGCGCCGCAGCGGGAATCCCATGGGCAGCTCGTAGACGCCCGGCCGGTTCACGTGGCCCGAAAGGCAGAACAGGCGCGTGCCTCCGTTCTTCTTCGTCCCCAGTTCGGCGAAGGCGGCGCCGCCGTTGAGGATGATCCAGGGGACCGCGCAGAAGGTCTCCACGTTGTTCAGCACGGTCGGGAACTGGAAGGCGCCGACCACCGCCGGGAAGGGAGGACGAATGCGTGGAATGCCGCGCTTGCCCTCCAGCGACTCGAGCAGCGCCGACTCCTCGCCGCACTCATAAGCTCCGGCGCCGGTGTGGGTGTACAGGTCGAAGTCGAGGCCCGTGCCCAGGATGTTCTTGCCCAGGTAGCCGTGCTGGTACGCCTCGGCGATAGCCCGGTCCAGGATCTCGATCAGGTAGCGATATTCGCCGCGCACGTAGATGTACCCGGAGCGGGCATCGACGGCACGCGCCGCGATGAGGGCGCCCTCGAGCAACTGGTGCGGGTCGTTCTCCATCAGCAGACGGTCCTTGCAGGTGCCAGGCTCGCTCTCATCGGCGTTCACCACGACGTACTTTGGCTTCGGCGATTGCCGCGGCACGAAGCCCCACTTCATCCCCGCCGGGAAACCGGCACCTCCGCGGCCCCGCAGCGCCGAGGCTTTCACCTCCTCGATCACCTGTTCCGGGGTCATCTCAGTGAGGGCCTTGCGGATCGCCTTGTAGCCGTCGTGGGCCAGGTAGGTATCGATGGAAGCCGAGTGGGGCAGGCCGAAGCGCCGGGTCAGCACCCGGACCTCCAGCGGATGCGGCTCGTTGTAGATCAAGATCCGTTCCCCCGGCCCTTCAGTTGTTCCACGAGCGCATCGAACTTTTCCGGCGTCATGTGGTGATAGAAATCATAGTTCACCTGGATAGCCGGGGCCCAGGAGCAGGCGCCGATGCACTCCACCTCTTCCAGCGAGAATTCGCCGCCGGGGGAAGTCTGGCCGTGGGGGAGGCCGAGACGTTGCTGGGCGTGGCGGTAAAGCGCCTCGGCGCCCCGCAGCAAGCAGGAGATGTTGGTGCACACTTGGATGTGGTGGCGCCGGCCTGGTGGCGGCGCAGCATGGAATAGTAGCTGACCACCTCGTTCACTTCGAGCGGCGTAATGCGCAGGCGGGAGGCTACCTCCTCCACCAATTCGTCGGTGATGCGCCCGATCTCGTCCTGCGCGTAGAGCAGCATGGGCACCAGGGCCGCGCGCTCCCGGCCGGGCGGATAGCGCTTCACCAGCTCGGCAAACCGCGCTTCCAGTTGGGGCGAGAAAGTCATGGCAACGCCTATTTAGCGGTCCACGTCCCCCAGCACAATATCAATGCTGCATAAAGCGGCGATCACGTCGGCGATCAGTGACCCTTCGATCATCTTCGGCAGGCCCTGCAGGTTGCCGAAGCTCGGGCCCCGGATGAAGCAGCGGTATGGACGCGGCCCGCCGTCGCTCACCACGTAGTAGGCCATCTCGCCACGCGGGGATTCAATTGACACTGAGACGTCACCGGGCGGCACGCGGAAGCCCTCGGTTACGATCTTGAAGTGGTAGATCAGCGCCTCCATCTGGGTCTTCATTTTCTCGCGCTGCGGCAGCACGACATGAGGGGCATCGGCCGTCACCGGCCCTTCCGGCATGCCGTCAAGCGCCTGGTAGATGATGCGCACACTCTGCCGCATCTCCTCCACCCGCACCAGGTAGCGGGAATACACGTCACCCCCCGTCTGGGTCGGAATCGCGAAATCGAACTTCTCGTAGCCCGAGTAAGGCTGCGCCTTGCGGATGTCCCAGGCGAGGCCGCAACCCCGCAGAACCGGTCCGGTCATTCCCAGATCGATCGCGTCTTCGAGCGAAATCCGCCCAATGCCCTGCGTGCGCTCCTTCCAGATGGGGTTCCGCGTGAGCAGGCGCTCGTATTCGTCGATGCGCTCCGGGAAGATGTCCATCAGCTTCCGCACCCGCTCGAACAATCCCAGCGGCGGCGCCAGCGCCAGGCCCCCGATGCGGATGTAGGTGGTCATCATCCTCTGCCCGGAGGCCATCTCGAAAATCTTCAGGATCTCTTCCCGCTCCCGGAAGCAGTAAAGAAAGACGCTCATGGCGCCGATGTCGATGGCGTGGGTGCCGAGCCACACCAGGTGGCTGTTGAGGCGCGTCAGCTCGGCCAGCATCACCCGCATCCACTGCGCCTTGGGCGGGATCTCGAGGCCCAGCAGCTTCTCCGCTACCAGGCAGAAGCACAGGTTGTTCGACAACGGGCAGAGGTAGTCCACACGGTCGGTCAGGGTGATGGCCTGGGAATAGGTCTTGGCTTCGGCCGTCTTCTCGATCCCGGTGTGCAGATAGCCGATCTGCGGTTGGGCACGCAGCACCGTCTCGCCATCCAGCTCCAGCACCAGCCGCAGCACCCCATGGGTGGAAGGGTGCTGGGGACCCATGTTCAGCGTCATCGTCCGGGCGCCGGCGGCGCTCGTGTCGGTCGTCATCAGCGTGGCCCGCTAAGCGGGTAGTTTTTGCGCAGGGGGTGGCCCTGCCAATCGTCCGGCATCATGATGCGGCTGAGATCGGGGTGGTTCCGGAAGCGGATGCCGAACAGATCGAACACTTCACGCTCATACCAATTGGCCGCGCGCCACACCCCCGTCACCGAGTCGATCTCCGGGCTCTCGCCTCCCATCCGGCACTTCACCCGGAGCCAGTGGTTGCGCTCAAACGAGTGCAGACTGTAGACCACCTCGAAGCGCGGCTCGACGGGGAACCAGTCCACGGCGGTGATGGAGCTCAGCCGCTGGTAGGTTTGCTCCTGCTTGAGAAACCGGCAGATGGGAACGATCTGCTCGGGCGCCACCCAGATCGACAGTTGCCCCCTGTGCAAGTTGGCGTCGGTCACCACGCCCGGTTGCCGCTCCTCCAGGGCTCGAACGGCCGGTATGGACAGAATTTGTTCGCTCAACATGGCCGGCTGGCGATTCTGTGTCACTCCCTTTCCGGGCGTCCCCAATCAAGCACTCCCTTTTTCCACACGAAAAAGAAGCCGGCCAGAATCAAGACCATGTACACGGCCATGCTGATAAACCCCGCCATTTTCAGGTCGCGGAACACCACGGCCCAGGGGAAGAGGAAGACCACTTCCACGTCGAACAGGATGAACAGCATGCCTACCAGGTAAAACTTCACGGTGAAGCGCCCGCGGGCGTCGCCGGTGGGCGTGATCCCGCATTCGTAAGGAAGGTCCTTGACCTTGTTGGGAACCCGGTGCCCGAGTACGGACGTGGCGGCCAGCGCGCCGCCGGCTATGGCCACTGCGATCCCCGCCTGGAGCAAGATGGGCCAGTAAATTTGCGGGTAGGAAATCGGCATCCGCGGCGGTCTCCTGGAATGGGACGGTTCGGTTCCGGCGGTAAGAAAACGTTGGAGCCGAAGGCTTAAGAATTGACTATAATGGAGGGCAAAAGGTAGTGTCAACCGCGGGCCACGGGGTGTGGTGGCAGTGCAGCGGCCCGTCGGCTGTAATACACTCATGGCGGAAATGGA
>JACQDG010000225.1 GCA_016201185.1 Acidobacteriota bacterium
ACCACCCCTGCGCCCAGCCACAGCCACGCGAGCAGCTTTTTCATGTGCCCCTCCCGTGCAGGCTTCTCCAGCCGATGCCCTTTGAGTCTTCGGAGGGTATTATACCGCGCGGGCCTCGTTTATCTGGCGACCTCCGATGAATTGCCTGGGCTTGTGGCGAGACTCTGCGTTCTCGGCGTCTCTGCGGTGAGGCAAACCTAGCCACCCCGCCGCAACTCCGCCGTTCCGCAGTTCGGGCAGGTGTGGATCTCCTTGATCACTGCGCCCAGCCCAGGATCGGCCTCCATCGCTTCCTCAGCACAGGTCGGCTTGACGGGCTTCTCCGCATGGCAGACCAATTCCGCGCCGCAGCAGGGGCAGGTCATTTTGGCTTTCGTTTCGGGCATGGCCGCTCTACTCCAGCGAAATGTTTTCGCGCCCGTGGCGCAAGGTCCTGGCCATCCACATCAGTTCCTTCAAGAACTTGTCGATCCGCCGCCGGTAGGATTCATCCAGCAACCGGCCGGAGGCGTCGAATACCTTTTGCACGTTCGAGAAGTTGACGTCCCAGAAGATATTCACCAGGCCCAGCTCGCGCATCAGCGGAACCAGGCTCTGAATGACGCGCGTGCCGCCGAACGGCCCTGCCGACACCCCCACAATGCCCACCGCTTTGTGGATGTATTCCTTCAAGCAACTGTCCAGCACGTGTTTCAGCAGGCCGGGGTAACTGTGGTTGTACTCGGGCGACACCAGCACCAGCGCGTCGGCCCGGTTCATCTTGTCCGCGAATCCCGCGTTCCGGATGGCCTCCCAGGCGTCATCCTCGCCGGTGGGCATGGGCAGACTGGCAATATCGATCAGCTCGGTCTCCACACCTGGCCTTTTCGCGATCTCCTCCACCATCACCGCCGCGGCATGAGCGCTCATTCGCCCTTTCCTGATGGTTCCCAGGATCACAGGGATAAACAGCGGTCGACTCGATTCCATCGTTTCTCCCGGCGCTCTCTTCAGTCTACCTCTTCCTCCCATCCCTTCACGCGCCGGCGCGTCACCTGCTCAAGGCTCTTCGGTTTTGGCCGCCACGGAAGGCCGTGATAGCGGTCGATCTCGTCGCGGTAGCTCATCACCGGTCCGGGAAAGCCGATAAGCTGCCAGCCGATCAGGCCGGCATTGCCGCCGTGCATGGGATCGGAGAACATGCCTTCGATGGTGTGGGCGCGGAGCATCTGGAAGAACACCGTCTGCTCGATGGCCTGTAGCCGCTCGTCCTGCTGCGCCGCCGGCAGATCGGCAAAGTCGCCGAGCAGACGGATGCCCTCGCGGTAGATCTCCCGAGGATTCGCCTGGCCTTGATAGCCGTGCTCCGGAACCGACTCCACGAAAGGCCCCTTCGTGTAGCGATAGCGATCGCGGCCATAGGGTCCGGCGAGCTGGCGGTCGATGTAGATGACCACGCCGGTCTCCGTGGCGCCCGGCCCGTTCTCGTCGCTGGGGAAAATGCGCTCGCACGCGGCCGCCACGACACGGGCTTCGTCGGCAGTAAAAAAACGCAGCGGAACGCGCACCGTGCCGTCCTGCGCCTGCACCCGAACGGGCTCGCCCGCCAGCGTGTAGAGCAGCAGCCCGCCCAGGCTCTTCGCTGGCATGGTCAGGAATTCACGCCGCCTCATGGCATGCCTCATAGCAGGGCCCCCGGCCGCTTGCTGTAGCGGTCCACAAAAGCGTCTGCCGCGCGATAAGTCAGGGCCAGCACCGTGAGCGTCGGGTTGCCGGAGCCGTTTTGCGGAAATGCCGAGGCGCCCACCACCCACAGATTCGGTGTCCGCCAATGCTGCAAGTAAGGATTCACCACGCTGCGCTCGGGCGAGCCGCCCATGATGACGCCGCCCTGAATGTGCGTGCCCTGGTACCGCGTGACGGTGTAGCGGCCGAGCGGCGGCGAGAGGTTGATCGCTTTGGGACCGAGGGCTTTTGCCAGCTCCGCCAGGATTCCACCGCCGTACGCCGCCTGGCGCCGCTCGTGCTCCGTCCAGTCGAGCGTCAGGCGCAGCAGGCGATCGCCGTGCTTGTCGGTGTAAGTGGGGTCGAGGTCCATGTAATTCTGCCGGTACGACAGATGCTCGCCGGAGAACCCCACGCCCGCCACCTTGTCGCGCCATGCGAGCGCCGCCTTCTTCCACGCCGCGCCCCAGTTGGATTCCGCTTCACCCGGCGGCGTCGCGCCGAAGGTGGCGATGGGACGGTTGCCGGTGCTGCCGGTCTGAAAATGCCCGCCTCGCAGGACGCCGGAAGATCGGTCCAGCGCCCGGTCGCCGTCGAGGTCCGCAAAAGCAACGCCCAGCGATCCGCTGCCCATGAAGGCATTCAGCGGCTTGTCGAGAAAAACCTGCGCCCCCGCCCCGACCTGGTGGGTCAGGTTTTTTCCCAGAGTGCCCTTGCCTGACGCCGCATCATAAGGCTCGCCGATACCGGACAAGAGCAGAAGGCGTGTATTGTTCAGCGTCCAGGAAGCCAGCACCACCGTTTGCGCGGGTTGCAGCACCTCCTCGCCCGCCGGGCCCACATAGACCACGCCTTCTGCCCGGCCGTCGCGGTGAGTCACTCGCCGCGCCCAGCAGCCCGTTCGCAGCGTGAAGTTTTTCTTGCGCGCCAGCACCGGCAGCAGCGTGTTGGTCGGCTGGGCTTTCGCCCCGATCATGCAGCCGAACCGTTCGCAGTACCCGCAATAGGCGCAGCCGGGGCGGGAGATGCCGTCGGGATTGGTGTACGACTCGCTGAGGTTGGCCGCCGGCGCCGGGTAGGGATGATACCCGAGGTCGAGCGCAGCCTTGCGGAACAGAGTCGAAAGATAAGACGATTTGAGCGGCGGCGTGGGATATTCCTGCGACCGCGGTCCTTCGAAAACATTGCCGCCTTCGATGAGCCGGCCGCGCAGGTTGCCGGCCTTGCCGCTGACGCCCATCATCTGCTCGGCGCGCCAATAGCACGGCTCGAGCTCCTCATAGGTGACGCCCCAGTCCTCGACCGCCAGTTCCTCCGGCAAAGGCGCCCGGCCGTATTTTTCGCGCCAATGGGTGGCGAGGGTGAACACATCAGGCAGAAACCGGTAGGAGATGCCGTTCCAGTGCTCCCCGGCTCCGCCCACGCCGGTGCCGGGCAGGAACGACCCGTGCTGCCGGATGGGCCCGGCCCGGTCGGCGCTCGAGTGCCGGTGGGTGACCGTCTCCTCCGCGATGTTCTGCATCAGGCGGAGGCGGATCGCGTAGTCCAATTCGTCCATGGTCGTCGCGTAGTCCTCGGTCTTGCGGGCCGGGCCCCGCTCCAGCACCACCACGGAGAGCGCCGTGCGGCTGGTGATCTCCTTGGCCATCAGCAGGCCGGTCCAGCCACCGCCGACAATCACCACGTCCACGGGTTTCAGCCGCCGCATAGGGTCGCCCTTCGGCGTGTCAGTCTATCACGCCGGAACGAGCTAAAATAACCGTGTCTTGCCGCAAACTCGAAGGGAAGGCGAACGACATGATTCCATCCATCCGCACTTTTCCGATTGGCCTGCTTTTCGCCGCGCTCTTGGCCGCCCAGCCTGGGGAGCAGCCGTGGCGCTCTCAGGGCATTCTAAACCTCGATCGTTCCCCTTATGCCAGGCTCCATAACGTCCCGGTGCACGCCGTCAAGATGGGCGAAGGCTTCTGGACGCCGCGCATGCGGATCAAC
>JACQDG010000226.1 GCA_016201185.1 Acidobacteriota bacterium
CTCATTCTCGGACACACGTTCCTTGTGAATATGCGAAGAGCCAGGACCGCCTGGAACAAGGGTCTTGCTGCAGCCCTGATAACCTGGAGTCTCCTGTTCATGAGCGTCAATGCCATGCGCCTTGCGGCTCCCTCTTTCATGTTCGGCGTGGCGTCGGCCACCTTTTTGCGCAGGTCTGCCATCCGTTTCGTCGCGCTTTCTGAAACATCCCGGACCCTGAGAGGCCAGAAGCGATTCGCTATTGCGAGGGACGTGTTGAGAGGCGACAGCTCCGCGTGACAGGACGATTCGAGACCGGGAGCGGGGTGGTGAAGGCTGCGAGTGCCTGTGAGTACGAGAGCCCGCCGATCCAGGGGCACCGGCCTCGCTTGGGGTTTATCGGGCCGATGGTTGGCAGGAATCCGGGTTACGTCACGTCGCAGGGCGAGGTGCTCGCGGCCCTGCTACGGCAAACGGGATACCAGGTCATCGCGGCGTCGGGACACAAGAACCGTTACGTGAGACTGGTTGATATCGCTGGAACCATGGTTCGGCAGAGACGCCGTGTGGACCTGCTCGCCCTGGAGGTTTACAGCGGGCGCAGCTTTGTCGTTGAAGATGTCGCCAGTAGTTTGGGCGCCCTCCATCGGAAGCCGATCATTATGATCCTTCACGGCGGAAACCTCCCGGAATTCATGGCGCGGTTTCCCCGCTGGAGCCGCCGTGTATTGCGTCGCGCCGCTGCGCTGGTAGCGCCCTCCGAGTACCTGGCCCGTGCCGTGGCGTCTTGGGGATTTCCGGCTCGAGTGATTCCCAATGTTGTCGAAGTCGCTCGCTATCCGTATCGGTACCGCCCGAACGTCAGGCCCCGATTGTTCTGGATGCGCAGCTTTCATGCCATCTACAATCCCATGCTTGCCATTCGCGTACTGGCTCGCCTTCGCTTTCGCTTCTCCGATGCCACGCTGGTGATGGCCGGGCAGGATAAAGGGCTGGAGCGTCAAGTCCAACGCTTCGCCGATAAGTTGGGGGTGTCGGAACACGTCCGCTTTCCCGGATTCTTGGATCATGCGGGCAAGACACGGGAAGGAGAGGCAGCCGACATTTTTCTGAACACAACGAACGTTGACAACATGCCGGTGGCTGTCGTGGAGGCCTGCGCAATGGGGCTTCCGGTGGTGTCCACGGCGGCGGGGGGGGTTCCCGACCTGTTAACAGACGGCGAAACAGGTCTTTTGGTCCGCCCGGACGATGAGGAAGCCGTGGCCCTGGCGGTAGAGACGCTCGTCAACGACGCCGAGCTGGCGGCTCGACTGTCCGCCAGCGGCCGGCGTCTGGCCGAGGCGTCCTCCTGGGAACGGGTGCGCCCGCAGTGGGAGCAATTGTTTGCCGAAGTGATGGCGCGTAGGGGAGGAGAAAGGAAATGAGTGTCATAAATGTGCGGTATTTGTGGTCTGGTACATCCTGATCGCGACTATAAGTTCTCGGAGCAAACCATCACCTCCATGCGTGACCGGCTCGCTCACCGGGGTCCGGATGACGCGGGAGAGTACATCGGGCCGGGCGTGGCGCTAGGCGCTCGCCGGCTGGCTATTCTGGATCTTTCCGAGCGCGGCCACATGCCGATGGGCACGCCGGATGGCCGCTATTGGATCGTCTATAACGGAGAAACCTACAACTACCGCGAGCTGAGAGCGGGCTTGGAAGCGCGTGGCCATCGGTTTCGGTCGGACACCGACACCGAAGTCGTACTCCACTTGTACGCCGACGAAGGCCCCCGAATGCTGAACCGGCTGAACGGAATGTTTGCCTTTGCTGTCTGGGACAGCAAGGAACGAACGCTGTTTGCCGCCCGCGATCGGCTGGGGATTAAGCCGTTCTTCTACGCATTCCAGTCGGGAATCTTCCACTTTGCGTCAGAGGAAAAGGCGCTGTTCGCCGCCGGCGTACCGGCCCGGTTAGACGCCGACTCCTGGGAGGAACTCCTCTGCTTCCGATACGTGGGGGGTGAGAATACTCCGTTCGTCGGCGTGAAGCGATTGTTGCCCGGACATTACGCCGTATGGAAAGACGGGACATTCCAGGTTCGTAGGTGGTGGAATCTTGCGGAGCGGGCGAGGGCGCGGAGAGAGAACCTTCCGAAGGACCCGGTGTTATGGTTCCAAGAGACTTTCGAAGATTCGGTCCGCCTGCACCGAATTAGCGACGTGCCCGTCGGCGTCCTGCTGAGCGGTGGGGTGGATTCGGGCAGTCTGGCGGCCTCGCTTGCCCCCCAAGCAGGTTCGGGCGTGGCGAGCTTTACCGTGCGGTTTGACGAACCGCGATATGACGAGGGCCTCCTGGCGCGGGCGACGGTACAGCGGTGGGGCCTTGAGCACCATGAGCTGACCGTTTCCCAAAACGAGTTGGACGACCTGCTCTGGAAAGCTTGCTGGCTCAATGATGAACCTCTTGCCCATGCTAGTGATTGTCACCTCCTGGCAATCGCGACCTACGCCAAGCAGCACGTGACGGTTCTGTTATCCGGCGAGGGAAGCGATGAGACGCTGAGTGGGTACGTCCGATACCAGCCATTACAGTACCCGAAACTCGTGGAGGCCGCTCGAAGCGTGCTGCCCCGGTTGACTTCGTATGCCAACGTCAATGGTCGTTTGAGGAAGCTGGCGAGGTTCGCCAGTTTGGGTTCTTTGGATCGTTTCGTGTTGTTCAACGCATGCGAAACGTTGCCTGACGAGTTGCGGGTCCTTGGTATTCGTCCGAAGTCTGAGTTTCCATTCCGGGAACAGGTGTTGGCAGAGGCCCGGTCCATTTACCCCGGCGAACCCCTCCGGCAGGCCATGTACAGCGATCAGCATACCTTTCTTTGCTCCTTGCTGGATCGCAACGATCGTATGACTATGGGTGCGTCGATCGAATGCCGCGTGCCGTTTCTGGACTATCGTCTGGTCGAAGGGGCGGCCGCACTTCCTTCACCTGCGCTGTTTTCCGGCTTGCGCGGCAAAGGACTGCTGAGAAAGTCCTTTGGACGCCGGCTGCCGGCATCGGTACAGCGGTTTCGAAAATGGGGATTTGGAGTGCCCTGGACAACTTATCTTCGCGGTGTTCCAGTCCTTCACGAAATTCTGTCCTGTCTTCCGGAAGCGGAACCGTTTCGGAGTGGACCCTTTGAGCGCAGTGGACTCCGGTCGGTCGTGAGCGGATTTCTCCGAGGCGACAACGTCCACGAAGCCCTGGTCAGGCAGCTTGCGATGATTCGCGTGTGGTACGCGGCGTATTTCAGCTCCACAAGCTGAACGAATTGCTCTTACAGCTATACCATCGCCTGCCGCCCGGGGGACGATCGCTCCTGGCTACCCTTCGTGGTCTTTACCTCCGGGCCTGGCGCTACGGCCCCGAAACAGAACGCCTTGTGGCAGAAGCCATCGAGCGCGAGCATTGGAGCGCACCGCAATGGAACGCTTGGCGCCAGGAACGACTCTCTCGAGTCCTGCATCGGGCGGCTACGCGGGTTCCTTACTACCGGGAACAGTGGGCGGCCCGCCGGCGCAATGGAGATCGTGCTTCCTGGGAGTATCTGGAAAACTGGCCGATTCTCGAAAAGGAGACCCTGAGGACCAACACGGCCGCGTTTCTCGCCGACGACTGCCGGGCCGTCTGGATGTTCTACGAGCACACCAGCGGGACCACGGGCAAGCCCCTGGACCTGTGGTGGAGCCGGACCACGGTGCGCGAGTGGTACGCGCTTTTCGAAGCGCGGTGGCGCCGGTGGTACGGCGTCTCCTGGCATGACCACTGGGGAATCCTGGGTGGGCAGTTGGTTACCCCGGTTTCCCAGCGCCGTCCACCGTTCTGGGTGTGGAACAGGGCTCTTCACCAGCTTTACCTCTCTTCGTTTCATCTGGCGCCGAATCTGATTCCCTATTACCTCGATGCGTTGCGCACCTACCGGGTAAAATACCTACTGGGCTACACCTCCTCGCTTGTCGCTTTGGCCGACGAGATCCTCTGTAAGGGCCGAACCGATCTAAAGATGACCGTGGTGGTTACGAACGCCGAGCCGGTACTGGACTATCAACGCCGCGCGATCGCTGAGGCCTTTCGTTGCCCGGTGAGGGAGACTTACGGAATGGCTGAGATCGTCGCCGCTGCGAGCGAGTGCCAGCACGGAGGCCTGCACCTCTGGCCAGAGGTGGGCCTTGTAGAGCTGATGGAAGACAACTCACCCGCCCCAGACCACGGAGACCTGGTGGCCACCGGGTTGCTGAATCAAGACATGCCCTTGATTCGGTATCGTGTCGGCGATCGCGCGAGTCGAAACTCAATCGAGTCCCTGTGTCCCTGCGGCCGGACGCTCCCACGGATCGCGGCAATTGAAGGACGCGCGGATGACGTCCTCTACACGGCCGACGGGCGCAAGATCGGGCGTCTGGATCCGGTATTCAAGGCGCAACTGCCGATTCGGCAGGCCCAGATCATTCAGACGCGGCTCGACTGCGTCCGCGTGCGCTACGTTCCTGCCTCGGATTTCACCCCCACCGCCGCCCGCTCGATCGCGGAGCGAATCCGGTCAAGGATGGGAGAAGTCGAGGTCATCCTGGAGCCCGTGGACCAGATCCCGCGAGAGCCGAACGGCAAGTTTCGAGCTGTGATCTGTAGCCTTTCCGCCCAGGAGCGACAGATCGCTCAGAGCGTGACCCATGAGTAAGCCGGCGGGCCGCTCCATCAGTATCGTGGTGCCATGCCGGAATGAAGCCGGGTGCATCCAGTCTTTTCTCGACTCCGTGCTGCACCAGGATCTCCGAGGCCTGGACTGGGAAATCATCATCGCAGACGGCATGAGTGACGACGGCACTCGCGAAGTGCTTGAATCCTACCGAGAGCGGCATCCCCAGGTGCGTATCCTCGACAACCCAGGCAAGATCGTCTCCACTGGGTTGAATGCGGCCATCCGCGCCGCGCGAGGCGAAGTTATTGTCCGAATGGATGTGCATACCGAGTACGCGCCGGACTACATCCGGGAGTGTGTGACCGTCCTACAGGAAACGGGTGTCGACAATGTAGGCGGGCCGTGGATGGCTAAGGGAGCTGGCTACATGAATCGAGCCATCGCGACAGCATTTCAGTCCCCCCTGGCTACCGGGAGCACACGCGCGCACAACCGGGACTATGCGGGAGAGGTCGATACGGTCTACCTCGGGTGCTGGCGTCGCGATGTATTCAACCGGATAGGATACTTCGACGAAGGATTCGTGCGCAATCAGGACGACGAGTTCAACTTTCGCTTGGTCCGGTCGGGTGGAAGAATCTGGCAGTCACCGAGGATTATTTCCTGGTATCGGCCGCGGGCTACCCTGTCAGGGCTCTTTCGGCAATATTTGCAGTACGGCTTCTGGAAAGTGGCGATGATTCGGAAACACAGAGCCCCGGTGCATTGGCGGCACGTGGTGCCCAGTGCTTTTGTTCTCGCCAACCTGCTCTTGCTGTTAGCGACCGTGCGGGATGCAGCTACGGGTTGCGGATCGATTTTACCCTGGTCGCTCAAGGCGTGGACGGGGTTGGTTGCCGGCTATCTGTTTGCCTCGTGCGGAGCCGCAATTCTCGCGGCGAAGCGGAGTGATTGGTCCCTCTTGCCAATGCTCCCCGTAATCTTTGCAACTTTTCATCTCTCGTACGGGGTAGGATTCCTGATTGGCCTCCTTTACTGGCCTTTCATAAATTGGAGACCGGTTCAACCGGGAAAGTTCTTCACCGAGATAACCCGGTAATAACACAGTGCCTTATGAGTGCCTCATCCCAGCGGTCGGGCACCCGCCCCGCCCACGACCTGGCCGAGACCGAGCGGATCCGACGGGAGTATCAGCGTCGCGCCCGTGAAATCCCGGCCGATTTCTATTCACTCTCCCGGCCGGCTGTCCTCTTTGGTTACACGCAGCGGATCCGCAAGACAGTGCAGGCGTTAGCCAAGGCCGGGTGCTATCCCCCCGCCACACTGCGAATCTGCGATGTGGGCTGTGGCGCGGGCCAGTGGCTGGTGGATTTTGTCAATTGGGGCGCCGAACCACGCCGGATCTCTGCCATCGACCTGGACGTACAACGCCTCGGGGTTGCTCGGGAGAGGATTCCTGGAGCTGACCTCAGGGAAGGCAACGCCACCTGCTTGCCCTGGGAGAATGACTCCTTTGATCTTGTGTTACAGTCTACGGTCTTTACGTCCATCCTCGACCTGGAGATGAAAAGGGCCGCCGCCACCGAAATGCTGCGCGTGCTGAAGCCTGGTGGAGTCATCCTCTGGTACGACTTTCGTTACAACAACCCGCGGAATCCCAATGTTCGCGGGATTGAGGCTGCGGAGATCCGGTCGTTGTTTCCGGGCTGCCGGGTGGATCTCCGGCGCGTTACCCTGGCACCCCCCATCGCCCGCCGGCTGGCGCCGGTTTCCTGGATCGGCGCCCTGCTGCTGGAGAAGATCCCGTTCCTGCGGACCCACTACCTGGGCATCATCCGCAAGCCGGAGGGGACATGAGCGGCGCGCGCGCAGCTTTCGAGCGCCTGGCGGCAGCGGC
>JACQDG010000227.1 GCA_016201185.1 Acidobacteriota bacterium
ACTCCAGGCCCAAGCGCTTCTCTTCCCCTGAAGGATCCCGGCCTAAGGCGACCTGGTAAACCCGGGCCAATTGTTCCGCCGGCGCCGGGCCGGCCTCCGCCGCCACCCGCTCAGCAAGAAACCGCGCCTGCCGCAGGACGAACTCGTCGTTCAACAGGGTCAGGGCCTGCGTAGGTACTGTCGATATGTTCCGCGCGGGGCAGCTCACGTTCTGGTCCGGCAGGTCGAAGACCTCTAGCAGCGGAAACGGCATCCCCCGCTTGCGGTAGATGTAGACCGACCGCCGCCACACCTTCGGCCCGTCCTCCTCGATCTCCCAAATGCCCAGCTTCATCGTCGCCAGCACGGACCTATCCACTTTGGGAAAAACCGGCGGCCCGCCGATCTGCCGGTTGAGTTTCCCGCTCACCGCCAGGATGCTGTCCCGCAGCGCCTCAGCATCCATCCGCCGCATCCGGAACTTCCAGAACAGGTTGTTTTCCGGATCGGATTTCTGGTTTGCGGCATTCTCGAACTGCGACGACATTTTGTAAGCGTCTGAGGTCATCATCAGCCGGTGCATCTGCTTGACGCTCCAACCCCGTGCCACAAACTCGGTCGCCAGCCAGTCGAGCAGTTCCGGATGGCTCGGCCGCTCGCCCATCTTGCCGAAGTTGTTCAGCGTCGCAACGATTCCGCGGCCGAAGTGGTGATGCCAGATGCGGTTCACCATCACGCGGGCCGTGAGCGGATTGTCGGGCGAGCCGATCCATTCTGCCAGCGCTCGCCGCCGGCCCGAGGTCCGCTCGTCTGCCGGAGGGATCGCCGTGGTCGGTTGCCCGTTGGTGATCACGCTGATGAAGCCCGGCGCCATCTGCGGGCCGCGGTTGTCGATTTCGCCGCGAAATAGGAAGTAGGAAGGCGGTGGCTTATAGGGACCGGAGCCCTTGTGAAGAAAAGTCCCTTGGAGGCTGGGGTCACGCTTCACCCCCTTGCCGGGCGCTGGCTCGTCGCCGTAGCCGTCAGGGGCGAAGCGATAATCCCCGTCGGTGATGCCGGCGGCAAACGGCGGCATCTTGGGCCGCTGTTTCTCCAGTTCCTTGATCTGGGCCGCGAGCGCCTCGCGCTTGTCCTTGTCCGCGGCACTGATCGCTTTGTCCACCGCCCCGGCCGACACGCCGACGGCCCTAAACAATTGCTCCGCCAACAGTTTCTGCCCCGGGGTCCGCCGCGCCTCGGGGGTTCTCGCCGCGATCTGCGCGTCCTGCGGAAACTGCTTCACCACCTCCTCGATGAACACCTTCTCCCTGTAAGGCGCCTCGATCTCGGCGATCTGCTCCTTAAGCGGCTTGATCTTGCTGTCGATCTCCTCCTGTTTTGCGAGAAGGGCCTCCACTTCGGCCTCCGGCGCCTGGTAGTGGTTCACATCGACGTAGGGGAAGAAAACGGCCTGCAGCCGGTAATAGTCCTTCTGCGGAATGGGATCGAACTTGTGGTTGTGGCACCGCGCGCACTGCACCGTGAGACCCAGGAAGCCCTGGGACGTGGTGGCGATCATGTCGTCCAGGTAGTCGTAGCGGTATTGCGGGTTGTCCTTCTCCCGGTAGTCGACGCGCGGGCCGGCCCGTAGGAAGCCGGTGGCGGTCTTGGTCTCATAAGTGGACCAGTCGAGCTCGTCGCCGGCCAGTTCCTCGGCGATGAAAATGTTGTACGGCGTGTCCTTGTTGAACGAATCGATGACGTAATCGCGGTAGCGCCAAGCGGCCGGCCGGTCGCGGTCGTGCTCGAAGCCGCTGGAATCGGCGTAGCGCGCTACATCCAGCCAGTATCTGCCCCAGCGCTCGCCATAGTTGGGCGAAGCCAGCAGGCGCTCGATCAGCTTTTCCCAGGCGTCCGGGGAACGGTCGTTGACGAACTGCGCGACCTGCTCCGGGGTTGGCGCCAAGCCGATCAGGTCCAGGTAGGCCCGGCGCGCCAGGGCGGCCCGGTCGGCAGGCGGTGCGGGCGTCAGGCCCTTCTGCTCGAAGACCTGCATCAGGAAGGCGTCGATCGGGTGCCGGGCCCAGGCGGCGTTCTTCACACGCGGCACCGGCGGCCGCACCGGCTTGCGAAAGGCCCAATACTCCCGGGCTTCTTCCGTTACCGGCGTCTCCTCGATTCCAGCGGCAGCGGAGGCGCCGGCGACCGCCGCGGCCATTTCCGCCCCCTCCCACCCAGCTCCCTGATTGATCCAGTCGCGCAGCACGGTTACTTGGGTCTCGCCCAGCTTGCCGTCGAACGGCATGGAGGGCTTCAGCGTCCCGGCCACACGTCGGTACAAGGCGCTGCCTTCCGCATTGCCCGGCTGAATCGCCGGTCCGTGCTGGCCGCCCTTCAGCATGCCGGCACGGCTGCGCAGGTCGAGGCCGGAAAGCTGCATGGCCTCGCCGTGGCACTTCAGGCAATTGTTGGTCAGAATCGGAAGAACGTCTTTTTGGAAGGAGATCGCCTGCTGCGCCCGGCCCACCGCGACCCACCAGCCGATTGCCAGCAGCCCGGCCCCAGCAGCGGCGGCAAGCTGACCGCTTGCGGCTGTGCGCCTCGCTCTAGATTGGCCTCCACGCACTTTCTGCAAGCTGAACCCTCCGCGGACGCCAGTTCGGGGACTTGCCAGGTCTACTCGGTCCGAGTTTAGGCCACGACTACCCGAGTGTCAACAATATACAGGGTTCATCGGGCGTGACGCGTCTACTGCCGCGCCAATCCACGGTAGGCTTTCTCGGCAGCGGGGTCGTACTGATGCGGGCTGGCCAGGTAGAGGGCGAAGGAGCGGCGGGCGCGGGCGGCATCGCCGAAGCGCAGAAACAGGAACCCCAGGGTGCGCGCACACAGGCACAGCTCCGGATCCTTTTCAATGTGCAGCCGGCACTCCGCCTCCAGGTGACCAGCCACTCTGGATTTGTCCAGTAGCGGAAGGCCGGGCGGGGGATGGCGCAGGAAAACCAGCCCTTGCGGGTCCTCGTACGCCAGTTGCCATTCGGTTTCCGCCGGGTCGGCCAGTGCGGGAATCATGGAATAAAGCGTCCCGGTCGTGTACTCGAAGCCATTGGCGACAATAGCGCCGACGCCATAGCGGGCCAGCATATGGCGGCGAGCGAAGCGGCTCTCCTCGTTGGTCGAGCCGCTGCTGCCTAGAATCCGCACGTAATCCCGGTAGACCGACTCGTCCAAAGCGCGGCCGTCAATGAAGACACGATAGTCCGGCCACAGCCGCCAGATCAGGTAGCCGCCGTACTCATAAGTATTGAAAATAGGCTCGCGAATGCGGTGCGCCACCAGAAAATCAGCCGCCCCGGCGGGAAACCTCCAAAGGGCGGCCCGCAACTGGAAGAACCGTCCCTGGGCTACCCCTACCGCCAAACCGGCGCCCAGCAGCACGGCGGCCGCGGGCCCGGCCAGCCGTGGTACTTTCACCCGCCACGGGAAATAGGTGGCGATCAGGATGGGGGCGAGGAAAGCAATCAGTGGAATGTTTCGGAAGGCCGCCAGCGCGGCCGTGGAAAAAGCCAGGTACAGCAGCCAGTCGCTCGACCGGACCCGGCGCCATTGCACAACCAGCAACACGGCTGCGGCATACAGCAAGATGTTGAACAGGTACGGCGGCCCCCACAGATGCGGGCGGCTCCACTCGATCAGATTTTGGGTCAGGTAGCTCTGCCGGTAGGCGGCGAGAATTTGGAAAATGTGGAAAGAGCTGGGGTTCAGCCCGGACAGCGCGATCGAGAGGATCGTGACAATCCATACGCGTCGGGGGCTCCCCACAGCTCCCCTGAACCACGACTCGATGCTGGCCCCGGCGGCATAAGCGCCCAGGATGACCCAACCCAAAAAGAAACCGCCATGCGAGTTGGCCCAAATCACGGAAAGCAGGGGAAGTAGCCACAACGGTCCCCCACGCTCCAAAATGAAGATAAAAACGGCAACCAAGGTGAAAGTCACCAGCGCCGGCCGGTCGGCGCTAAAAAGTGACGCCAGAGGGGCCGTCGCGGCCGCGGCCGCCAAGCCCCACCAAAACTCCCCTGAGCGGCGCGCGGCGAGCACCCCGGCAATGGCGCAAAAGGCCGAAAGCAGCAGCGCCTTGAACAGCACCACTCCGGGAAAACCCGCCGCCCGATAGACGAGGTGCCACACCACTTGCGCCAGCCATTCGTGGGTCAGGTTGAAATAGCGGATTCGCTCCTCGCCGGGATAGGCCGGCTTGCCGAGGTCGGCCGTGTAAGAAAACGGATCGGGCACAGGGAGCGCCCGGCGCTGGAGGATGTACTCACCCGTCTTCAGGTGCCACCAGAAGTCGGTGTCGGCGATTTCCGTGGAGAACAGCCCCAGCAGGCAAAGGGCGGCGAGAGCCAGGAGAACGCGCTGGAGCCAGAGGCCGCGTGCAGCGCTCGGCTCCTTGGTCCCGGGCGGAGCGGCTGGTCTTGCGGCCTGATTACGTGCTCCGATGAGGTTCCTTTTCGCCAAAGAGCATTCTCTGCTAGAGTAATTGAGATCTGCAATATCAGAGGAGGGCGGGAAATGAACCCGAAGAAAATTGAGGAGCTGGCCTTTCGCGTGGTCGGCGATATGGGCAGCGCCTTTACCATGGCGCTGGGCTACATCGGCGACCGCCTGGGCATTTTCAAGGCTATGGCCGGGGCCGGGCCGGTAAGCAGCGTCGAGCTGGCGCGCAAAACCGGGCTCAACGAACGCTATGTGCGGGAGTGGCTGCGGGCCATGGTGGCGGCCGAGTACATCGACTACGACGAGCAGTCGGGCCGGTATGTCATGACTGACGAGCAGGCCTTTGTGCTGGCGAACGAGGACAGCCCGATGTTCGTGGGTGGCAGCTTCCACTTTACGACGCCGTCCATCTGGAATGTGCCGAAAATCATGGACGCCTTCCGCAACGGCGGGGGGATTTCCTACTCCGAGATCGGCGAGGAAATCCCGCTGGCCATCGAGCGTTTCTTCCGCCCCGGCTATTTGCATTTCCTGGCTAAGGACTGGCTGGGCGCCGTGCCCGGACTGATCCCGAGGCTGGAAAAAGGCGCCTTGGTAGCCGATGTCGGCTGCGGCTGCGGGCAATCCACGGTGGCGATGGGCAGAGCCTTCCCCAACTCCAAAGTTGTCGGAATCGACTACGACCACCGGAGCGTCGAGCGGGCGAAGAAGCTCGCCGCGGTCAACGGTCTGAGCAATGTCGAGTTCATCCGCGGGCCGGCCCACGATCTCCCCAGGGATCCCAGGTTCGACCTCATCACCAGCTTCGACTGCATCCACGACATGGTCAACCCGCGGGGCACCCTGCGGATCATCTGGGAGGCGCTGGCCGATGACGGCGTTTACGTCTGGTCGGAGCCCAACGCTTCGCACAACGCGCACGAAAACAAGAACCCCGTCGGCAAGGCCTTTCATTCCATCAGCCCGCTGCACTGCATGACCGTGTCGCTGGCCCACAACGGCGAGGGCCTGGGGACGGTGATTGGCGAGGAGGGCGCGCGTGAGCTGGCCCGCGAAGCGGGGTTCAGCCATTTCGAGAAGCTCCCTATCCCGAACCCCTTCAACCAGTTCTTCGCCCTGCGGCGTTAGGCCGCTCCATCACAGCTTGTTGCGGCGCTGCGGCGGGCGCCGGTGGTGCGCGCGGACCGAAGCCCGTGGGCGTGCTGCGGGAGCTAGGAGTGCCGGTCGCGGTTTCCGTCCCGGAGCCCAACACCTGGCGTGAGATCCTGCAGTCCCTTGACGAGAAGGCCGATTCCTTTCTACCTGGAGCCTTCGCATCCTAAGATGGGCTTTCTTGTCAAGGAAGCCGCCGACGGTAGCGCCGACCTGCTACGCCGCAAGAGGGAGCGGGCAGCAGGCCGGCAGGCTCTATGAGCAGTGTCCGCAGGGCCGAAAGAGCAGAAATTGGCTTCCAGGCTCGATCCGTGTCAAAATGAAATACTTACCACGTATCAGAATTACCGCCATTTCAACTGCGCGGTTTTTAGGAGAAGCGATCGTTATGCCGAGGTTTTTCTTTCCTTCCCTGGCCCTGGCGGCGATGCTCGCCGTACCGGCTGTTGCTCAGAAGTTTGCCGTCATCAACATGCAGCGCGCTGTGCTGGAAACAGCCGAAATAAAAAAGGCGGCGGCCGACCTGGAGGCCAAGTACCGGCCCCAGCAGCAGGAGATCGAGCGCCGCACTAAAGAGCTGCAGCAGATCCAGGAAAAGATTCAAAACAATCCCAAGATTACCCCGCAGGAGAGCGCCGAATTGCAGGCTGAAGGGCAACGCAAGCAGCGCGCGTTGCAGCGGCTCACCGAAGACTTGCAGGCCGACGTCGACCGCGAGCGCACAGATATCCTCAACAAAGGCGGGCAGCGCATGACGGGAGTCGTCGCCAAGCTGGCCCAGGAAAAGGGGCTGGACGTCGTAATCGAGGCCGGCAATGCCATCTTCGTCAAGCCGGCCATGGACATTACCAGTGACGCGATCGCGGCTTATGACAAGCAATACCCGCTGAAATAGCTTCTCAATGTCCTCGCCGATGGGCTACCTGGAGCAGTACAGTGAGGCGGAAACCAGGCAGGAGAGGCTCGAAAAGGTCCTGAAACGGACGGTTGTCACCCTGCTCGTCGCGAGCGCCCTCGGCGGGTTCCTGTATCTCTGGTTCAAAAATTACAAAGAAGAAAAGCGCGTAGAGCAGTTCCTGGCGACGCTCGAGCGCGGCGACTATCCGGCGGCCTACACCTTCTGGGGATGCCGGGTGGAAGCGCCTTGCCCCAACTACGACTTCAGAAGCTTCCTCGAGGACTGGGGCCCTGCCAGCCCCGTCGGCAAGTTGCGCACCTATCGGCTGGTTCGCTCGCGCGAGCGCGGCTCGGGGGTCGTCGTCACCATCGTGGCCAACAATCAGCCGGAAATCAAACTCTGGGTGGAGAAGAAGAACGAAATCCTTGGCTTCTCGCCTCTTTAGCCCCTCTTTGCCTGCACGTTAGCCCCGGGGCCAGCGTCAACGGAAAGGGGAGTAGTGTTTGTTCCCCATACGGATGCTGCGATTCCTTCTGATTTTAGTCCTGTCCGCTGCCGCGCTTTTGGCCGATCCGGCCTCCCGCCTGTACAAAGAAGGGCGCCGGGCCGAACGCCGGGGAGACGAGCTGGAGGCTTTCACCCTCTACACGCGCGCGGCCGGCATGAAGCCCGGGAAGGAGAAGTATTGGCGCCGGGCGGAACAGGTGCGGGTCAGGGCGGCCCAGGGTCTGGCTGCATTGAACAGCCTGGAAGGCGCCCTGGCCCTGGATCCGGACAACAGTTACCTGCAGGCCCGTTTGGCGGCGGGAAGCAGGACGGATGCTCCCACCGCTCCGGCCGAAGCCGAAATGCGCGAGGCCGAGCAGGCTGCCGCGCCGATCCGGCTTCGCCCGGCGCTGGCGCGGCACGCCTTCTACCTGCGGGGAGACGCCCGCACGCTTTACGAGCAGGTCTTCCGCGCCTACGGCCTCGAGGTGGTCTTTGATCCCGATTTTATCCCCGGCTC
>JACQDG010000233.1 GCA_016201185.1 Acidobacteriota bacterium
CCTCGAGCCCCGGGACGCGGACCAGAGCGTCGCCGGCCGGAACGCAATTGTCGATGACCAGGTCGGAGACCTGGTGCAGGCGCTTTCCGCTGGAATGGGAGGAAGGAACGACGGCGCTGTGCTCGAGCGAGGTGACAGCGATGGTGCGGATGCCGCGCCGGTGGAATCCCAGGGCCATGTCGATCACTACGGCGCCGGCCCCACTGGTGGAAAACAGCAGCGCCGTGTCCCGCTCATCGAAAGCGAAATTGGAGAGAATCACCTCGGCCAGTCCTTCCACCCGCTCGATAAACATCGCCTGGCGCTGGCCGTTGGCGCCCACCACCTGGTTGTGGAAAGTCATGGAAAGCTCGACGATGGGATGAAAGCCCGGAAAACTGCCGTAGCGGGGGAAGACTTCCTCCACCGGGATCCGGGAATGTCCGGCTCCGAACAAGTGCACCAGCCGGCCCGCCAGGATGGAGGCGGCGCACCAGTCGGCGGCGCGGGCTATGTTTTCCAGTTGCGTTTCGCCAATCCGGTGGAGGATGGCGGTGGAAAGCTTCAGGTACTGCGCGGCGTATGCAGTCATGGCTCGACGATGCGGCCGTCGCGCATGTGCACCGTACGGTGGGCGCAAAAGGTGCCGGCGCCGGGGTTGTGGGTGATCATCAGGATGGTCTGACCGAGCCGCCGGTTCAGGTCCTTCAGCATTTGCAAGACGGTCTGGGAATTTTGGGTGTCCAGGTTGCCGGTGGGCTCGTCGGCCAGCAGGATCTTAGGGCTGTTGGCGAGGGCTCGGGCAATCGCCACCCGCTGCTGCTCGCCTCCGGAGAGGGCGAAGGGCTTGTGGCTCAGCCGGTCGCCGATCCCTAACAGCCTTAGGATCTCGTCAAAATGCACTCGGTCGAAGTTGCGGTTCCCGGCGATGTCCCGGGCGATGCCGATGTTTTCCGCCGCAGTCAGGGTGGGCAGCAGGTTGAACTTCTGAAAGACGAAGCCGATGGTTCGCTTGCGCAGGCGCGTCCGTTCAGCGTCGCTCATCTGCGACAGGTCCTGCCCGTCGATGCAGGCGCGGCCGGAAGTGGGCGAAGTGAGACCGCCAATGACATAGAACAAAGTCGATTTCCCCGAGCCGGAGGGGCCGACCACAGCCAGGAATTCTCCCGGCTCGACCGCGAGATTGATCCCGCGCAGAGCAGGGACGCTGACCCGCCCCATGCGGTAGACCTTGGTCAGGTCGGCGACTTCGATGATATGCGGCATGCGCTCCAGCGGCGCTACTCGTAAGCCAAGGCGGCGATCGGGTCCTGGCGGGCGGCGCGGGCGGCCGGATAGAGCGCCCCCAGCATTCCGCCGCCCACCGCGATCAGCCCCGCCCAAAGCCACCACTCCCGGTGCAGCGAGACGGTCAGGATGGGGAAATACTGCTGGATCACTCCCTTCGCGCCGTGGCTCAACGCAATGCCTGCGCCAATTCCCAGCAGAGTCAACACAAGAGTCTCGCGGATCACGATGCCGACTATGTATAATCTTGAGGCTCCGAGCGATTTCAATATGCCGATCTCCCGGGTTCGCTCCAGAATCGCCGTGTACATGGACAGCATGACCACCAGGAATCCGATCGTTACCGCCAGGCCGATGACGACTCGAATAAACGTGCCCAGTGCGGGGTAGCTGTTGATAGAAATCAGCGAGGTGAACTCGGCCATGGAATAAATGTAGTAGCCAGGGAGCAACTGCTTGAGCTCGCCGATGATGGTTGCCGTATCGTCCGGGTTGCGGAGCTTGAGGTAGATCTGGCTGAGCTTGCCCCGCCAGCCCATCAGGTCTTGCATCGTGGCGATGGGGATGAAAACGCGGGAGAGCTTTCCCGGCTCTACGATCCCCACGATACGAAAATTCCGGTTCCAGATTTGCATGTTCTGGCCCACGGTAACGTTCTTTTCCTTGGCCCACACTTCGTCGATGATGGCGTCAAAGGGCTGCTCGAACGGTCCCCCGGCTACGTACTTCAGCCCGCCGCACATGCGTGAGAAGCCGGCCAGGTCCACCCCTGTGATCGTCTGGAAATTGCTGGTGAGCAGATAGACGGTGGTGCCAGTAGCCATCTCGACCCGTGGCATGGAGGCGAGCTTGTCTTGCAGCTTTTCGTTCAGCTCGGCCGAGCTAAGCCCCATCGCCGCCTGGCTGGTCGAGGGCCTGACGATGATGTCGGCCCCTACGCCACGCGTGCGCCGGGCCGATTCTTCGAGCATGCCATGGGAGAGCCCTACCACCGTCAGAATCAGCGTGATCTCCACCGCGACAGCGGTCACGCTGAGCAGGGTGCGAATCGGCCGGTGCAGCAGGTTTTGCCAGACCAGGCGGTTAACCATGGCCGTCATCTCCCCCGGGGGGCGGGCTGGGCTTCTTCCTCACCGACTTTTTGCACTTTCACGCCCGGCGGCGGCTGGAGGTCGAATTTCTCCTCTCCCATCGGCTCGTTGAAGCCGGTTTTCAGGAAGTGGATGCTCAGTTCGTACTCATCCTGGGGCCGGGAAATGATCAAGAGCGCAGGGAACATGATGCCCCCATGGCGCTCCCATCCCTCGTAGCGCGCGTCGGTCACCAGGTCTCCTCCTCCGTTAAATACTTGCTGCCGGACCAACTCCAAAGAGGCCCGGTCAAACCAGAGTCTGCGGGCCAGGTGCAGGCGTCCGGCGCTGTCCCGCCCGAGGATGTGCACAATGTAGCTGGCATGGGTGGCGTCGGTCCAGTTTTCCAGAACCGCCTCCTCGGTGGAAGGGTCGGGCGGCCGGACCAGAAGGGCATCCAGCAGGTGCTGCGGCCGCAGGTTTTCGAGCTTGCGCGGAGAGGGCTTGGCGATAGCGTTCAGGCCTGTTAGGAACAGGTTGCGGCTGGGCAGGAGCAAGCGGAAGGTCGCGCCGTCGGAGACCATGTCGAAGGCCGTGCCCCTTACTACCGGGTATTGCGCTATCACGCGGATCCAGGCCGACTTGCGAAACAGAATAAAGCCGCGGACGTCCTTATACTCAGCGATTTCGCTCTTGCTGGGGGAAAGAATGGACGGCTCCAGGTCTACGGTGGCGCTGAGAGTCTCAATCGCTTCATAGCGCTGCTTGATCGTTTCCGCCAGTTGGTCCAACCCGGCGGTGAGCAGCGGGGCGGGGGGTCGGCCGGTCTGCTCGATCCGGCGGCGCCGGACCAGGCAACTTGTTGAAAATACGAGTGTTCCCACAAGGACACACATCTGCGCCAAGCGGATAAGAGTACAGAACGATCCTGTTGGGAGAGGCAATAAGCTATTTAATCAGCCGGGGAGAAGAAGTGTCAAGGCAGAGAGCTGGCCGGCAGGCCGCAGTTCCATCCTGGATTTCGGCCTACGCCGCCACATTGCGGGACGACGCCCGATCCAGATCCAAGGTGCGCTCGGCAGCCGAAACGCGCCGTGAGGCAGGAGGGTGGTGCCGTGTTTTGCGCACTTGGCCCGCCAGCCGCGCCAGGTGCATTTTCTTGCGCGGCCCCAGGTACAAAGTGCGCCGGGAAGATCGTTCGCCATTCAGCTCTCGCACCAGAGTGCTGGTGAACTGCTCAGCCGGCGAGAGCGCCGCCACTTCCAAAGCGCTAATGATCGTTTCTAGCCATTGTCTTTCGGCGTGCAATTCTTTCAGTATCCGGTCAAGGTCCATTCCAGGACCTCCTCGCTGCATTCGTGCGTCGGGAAAAGCAAGAGCAATCAAGCTTGCTTTGCTGGGCAGGAACTGGAGGAAGGCCGCAGAGTCAACAGGTCCAGCAGACCCAAGGGTACCAGAGAGTTGGTAAAGGTGTCATAAACAACGGAACGCCCAATATAAAGATTTTGTGTAGATGTCCCGCCCGGTCAGACGCAGGCCTGGTAGAGGGCGCGGACTTCGGCCAGGGTCGCCATGGGGTCTTTCGACGGCCGGTATTCCATGGCCACGAAATTCCGAAAGCCGAGTTGGTGGATGGCCTTGAAGACATTGCCGTAGTTAATCTCACCGGTGCCGGGCTCGTTGCGCCCCGGCACGTCGCCCACGTGGAAGTGCCCGATGTGGGCGATGTTCTTGCGGATCGTGTCGATCAGGTTCCCTTCCATGATCTGCACGTGGTAAATGTCGAACAGGATCTTGACGTTCGGGCTGGCCACTTCCCGCATGATTTCGAAAGCCTCGCGGGTGTAATTCAGGTAATAGCCGGCGTGGTTCACCAGGGTGTTGAGGGGCTCGAGGATCAACGTTATGCCATGAGGCGCGACCACATCGTGCGCCGCCTTCAGACCCTCAACGATGCTCCGATGCTGCGCCTCGCGGGGCATGCCGGGGATTTCGTTTCCGCTCAGCGTCACCAGGCGCGTGGTTTCGAAGCGCTTGGCCGCTTCCATCGAAGCCTTGATCTCGGTCAGGAACCCTTCCCGGTCCCGGGGATCGACCAGGGTCATGCCCTTCGGGTCCACGGCGCGGTTCCCCACGATGCAGGCGCACTCCAGGCCGAGCTTGTTCTTCAGCGCGGTGGTGGCAACCGGGTCGGCGGCGCGCCAGTTGCCGAACTCGAAGGCGTGAAAGCCAG
>JACQDG010000062.1 GCA_016201185.1 Acidobacteriota bacterium
CGCCGCCCGCCCCCAAGGCGGTCATTGCGCAGGAGGAGAAGCCGCCCCAGCTCACCCTCAAGCCGGAGCCTTCGGGTTCCACTCAGTTGGCGCAGATCCTGCCCCAGCCGCCGGCGCCCGCGTCTCCCAAACTGGCCCTGGAAAACGTGAACGCGCCGCCCGGCGGACGCCAGGGCCAGCCGCAAATTGGTGTGCTGATCCCTCAGCGCCCGGGAGGCGTGATTGAAGGCGCCGTCCGCGATCTTTCCAAGGGTACTGGCCAGGGAGGCACCATGGTCGGCGACTCAGGGCCCGGGGCCCCGGAAGGCTTCAAGTTTCCGGCGCCCGGAACCGCCGGCGTTCTTCCGGAACTGCTGAGCGATCCGATGGGGGTGGACTTTAGGCCCTACCTGACGCGCATTCTGGCCACGGTGCGTCGCAACTGGTATGCCGTCATCCCCGAAAGCGCCCGGTTGGGCATCGTCCGCGGCAAGGTTTCCATCCAGTTCAGCATCATCCGGCCGGGGGGGGTCGCCAAGCTGGTCATCTCTTCTCCTTCAGGGCTGGAAGCGCTCGACCGCGCCGCCGTGGCCGGCATCAGCGCCTCCAATCCCTTCCCGCCGCTACCCTCCGAATTCCGGGGAGACCAGGTCAAGCTGCAGTTCACGTTCCTGTACAACCTCCCGCTGAACAACTGAGCGAGGCTGCGCAGTTCTCTCGGCGCGGCTTTGCGCCCTCTGCGTCTCTGCGGTGAAAAAACCTGAGAAGCCCATGCGAAAATAGACTGTTCAGTCGCTGGTGGAAGATGCAACTCGCTTCATGAAATATATCCCTCACGCGGCAGTAGTAATACTCTCCGCGATGGCCCTCCTTTGGCGAATCGACGGCACCGTCCTCTGGCGCGACGAGGCCTCCACGGCCTGCTGGGCGCGCGGCATGATCGAGCGCCGCAGCCTCATCCCGCGCGTATTCGACGGCCAGCGGCTCGTCGTGCAGGCCGCCAACGGCCACGACTTCAACGACCACTTCCTGCCCTCCATGCAGGGCTGGCTGCAGTTTTACGTCGCGGCCCTGGGCTTCCTGGTGGCCGGCGTGGGAACCGTCGGCGCGCGGATGCCGTTCGTGATCGCGGGCGCTGTTTCCCTCTGGATTCTCTACCGCATCGCCCGGGAACTCTTCGGGAGTTCCACCGCCGCCCTGGCCGCGCCGCTGCTCGGCGCCACCTCTATTTATTTCCTCACCGCCGCCCGCCAGGCTCGTTATTATATATTAGTAATATTATTAACCAGTTGCATCCTTCTGGAGTTCTGCCGCTATTTCCGGCGGCCGGAAAGGGCCCGCTCCCCGGGGTTCTACCTGCGGCTGGGGATCTATGGAGTGCTGGTTTATCTGGCCAATTACGTGAGCTTCGGCGGGTTGTGGCTGTCGCTCATCGTCTTCGTTCTGTTCACCCGCGACCACGCGCTGATCCGCCGCTTCCTGCTCCTTTCCGCCGCCCTGGCCTTGCTGCTCGCCGGCCAGTTCCTGGTGGTGCATTCCGATTTTGTGACCGGCTCCCAGGCCGCCCGCCTGGCTTCGTGGTCGGACTACCAGGAAGCTTTCCGCTTTCACGGGGAGGAGATGTTCCGGATGATCCCGCTCGCAGCGCTGATGCCCGCCGCCTGGTACGCCTTCGTGCGCCGCCGCGGCCCCTGGACCGCGCTCGAAACCATGGCGGCGCTCTCGACCACGATTGTCCTGGTCTCGGTCGTGAGCACGGTGCTTGTGGTCCCGTTGGCCGCTCTCCCGCGCTACTACTTCCAGATTTTGCCGGCCCTCCTTCTGCTCACCGCCATCCTGGCGGAACGGCTGCGTGTGCTGGCGGGCCGGTTCTGGGCCGGGCTGTTCCTTCTCTTCGCCCTTGCGTGGCCGAACTTGAACTTCTATCACAACTGGACGGAGCACGCCGTCGAGCGGCAATTGACAAAGGACACCACCTGCAACGAGCCCATCGTCGATTTTCTGCGCCGCAACGTGAAGCCCGAGGAAAACGTCGCCTTCTACCGCAACGTGCAGGGCATAATGGCCTACTTCAACCTGCCCTGGCTGCGTTGGACGGCCCTTCTCGACAGTGACGACCCCCGCAACCAGCGCCGCCGCGGCCTGCTTCCCGATTACGTGTTCGACGATTACGAGGGCGTGGATTGGTACGTGGTGTGGGACAACCGGGGCAAAATGCCCAAGAAACTGACCCCCGATTATCGCCTGGTCTGGGAGTACGCCTATGCCAACCCCAAGAGCTGGTGGGACCGCCACGAGCCCACCCGCGTGCTGAGCTACCGGGTCTACCGCCGGGTTTCCCCCGCCCCGGGAGGCGCAGGAACCCGGAAGTAGAACTGCGCCACGGCCGCCCACAGCAGTTCCAGCCCGATCAGCCAAAGCCGGCTCAACACCGCCACCAGGAATGCCGTACCCCTCGGCAATACCTTCGCCAGCAGCAGTCCCAGGATCCCTTCCCGCACGCCAATGCCCCCCGGCGCAAAGAAGGTCACCACCCCGATCAGCCAGGAGACGGCGTAGTTGCTCGCCAATTCCGGGCCGTGCGAGAAACCGATCGGGGCCAGACTTCGGACGAACAGCACGAAGCCCGATCCGAACAGCGCCCACAGCAGCAGACTGACCGCCCACAGCCCGCCGATGGCCCCGAAGCTCAGCCGGATCGGCTCATATTCCAGCTTCAGCCGGGGCAGCAGGAAGCGCCCCAGCCGGTTCAGCACGGCTGGTTGCAACAGCGCCACGGCCGCCGCGGGAAATGCAAACAACAGGACCCGCTGCGCCCAACCCACCATCGGGAATACCTCGCCGATGTGCCACAGCACCAGCGGCACCGCGGCCAGCCCCATCAGCAGCAGTTCCATCAGCGCCCCGGTCAGGGCCGCCGCCGCCGGCACGCCCCACTGCGCCGCCAGAAAAATGCGGCTGAAATACTGCCACACCGTCCCCGGCACGTACCGGCTCAGCTCCGACAGCACGAAGATCCGGATGCACTCCCGGTACGGAACCGGATGCCCGAAATGCGCCACGATCACCCGCCACACGAACGGCCGTATGAAAAACCACGAGGAAGTCGCCACGAACGATAGCGCCAGGAAAGGCAGGCCGAAGCGCCATTCAAAAGCCCGGACCTTCTGCCACTCCAGATAAATAACCCGCCCGATGAAAAAGGCGGCCGCCGGAGGAACGGCCCATTTCAGCAACGGGAGCAGGCGCCTAATCAAGTTGCTCCAGAATGAGGTAGGCAGGAACGGCTGGCGGCAACTCGCGCCAGTGCCGCCCGCCGGACCGCGTCAGCAGCAGCACCGTGATCAGGTCGTAAATACCCCTGAACATCCGCCCGAACCCATAATGTGAGCGCCCGTACCGCCGCGGATGATGGGTGACCACAATTTCTCCCACGCGATACCCCATGGCATGGGCCAGCACCGGCGTGAAGCGGTGCATCCCGGCACTGAGCGGCAGGCTCCGCGCCACCTCGGCCCGGTAGACCTTGAACCCGCAATTGATGTCATGCAGGCGGACCCCCGTCACCCGGCCCACCACAAAATTGAACAGCCGCGATGCCAGCACTTTGCCTAGCGGGTCGTGTCGTACTTTCTTCCACCCCGATACCAGGTCGTAGCCCTGCCCGAGCATTTCCAAGAACCGTGGAACCTCTCGAGGATCGTCCTGCAGGTCGCCGTCCATGGTAAAGACTATGTCGCCGCGCGCCGCCGCAAAGCCCGCCTGGAGCGCCGCCGTCTTCCCGAAATTCCGCGGAAAGCGGATGGCGCGGATTTGCCCCACCCGGTGCAGCTTCACCAGCTCGTCCCAGGTTCCATTGGTCGATCCATCATCCACGAACAGGATCTCGTACGGCGCGGGCAGCTCCCGCTCCAGGTCACGGCACAAAGGCTCGAGCGTCGGCTTCTCGTTACGGACGGGGATGACAACTGAAATCATGGAGGCCGAAGGCGTGATTGTAGCGCGAAGTGCCTATCGCAGCCGCGCCGGTTTCAGGGCCCAGCCCTGGAATCGCGCCACCGGCCGCATGCTAAGCTAAGGGTTGGTGGGCACTGCCGTTCTATCCGCCGCACGTAGCGTCGAATTTGACCCCTACACTCCGCTTTTTACCCATCCCGACCTGAGCACCATCGTCGGCCGCTATTGGCCCGTTCGGCTCGAGCCAGGCGAGCCTCGCTTGTTTTCCACCGAGCCGGGAGTTCAGGTCCTGGCGCGCTGCCACTGGGGCCGACGCGGCGCGCCAGTGATGGTCCTGGTCCATGGCCTCGAGGGCTCCAGCGATTCAACCTACATGCTCTGGATGGCCCGGGCGGCGCTCGAGGCGGGCTTTCAAGTGGTGCGGCTCAACGTCCGCAATTGCGGCGGCACCGAGCATCTGGCCCCCACGCTCTATCATTCCGGCCTCACCGCCGACCTGCGCGCCGTCCTGGGCCAACTGCGCGACTATCAAGTCTTTGTCGTCGGCTTCTCCATGGGTGGCAACCAGGCCCTGAAGCTGGCCGGGGAATGGGGCCCCGCCCCTCCGCCGCACGTTGCCGGCGTGTGCGCCATCTCGGCCCCCATCGACCTGGCGGCCTGCGCCCGCCGCCTCGCCGAGCCCCGCAACCTCATCTACGAGCATCGCTTCCTGCGCCAGCTCCGCGCCCGCCTCCGCCGCAAGGCGCGTCTCTTCCCTGGCCGCTTTTCCCTCGAACCCCTGGCCCGCGTGCGGTCCATTATCGATTTCGATCACTTCATCACGGCCCCGGCCTTCGGCTTTCGCGACGCGTGGGACTACTACGAGCATTGCTCCGCCCGGCGCTTTCTGGGCGCGGTTCGCGTGCCGGCACTGCTGATCCAGGCCCGCGACGATCCGTTCGTCCCCTTCTCCTGCTGCCAGCTCCCCGAAAATCCCGCGCTACGCCTGCTGATGCCCGAGCATGGCGGCCACGTGTCGTTTCTTTCCCGCACGCCGCCGCGCTTCTGGGCCGCCCGGCAGGTGGTGCGCTTCTGCCGTGCCCTGACTTAGCCCTATGCCGAATCCACTGCACTACCTGACCGAAGAGCTGGACACTCTGAAGCAGAAAGGCCTCTACCAGCGGCTGCGGGTGCTGGGTGGCGAGCAGTTGCCGGTGGCCGAGTTCGATGGTCGTCGCGTCATCAACCTTTGCTCGAACAACTACCTCGGCCTCACCACCCACCCTAAGCTGCGGGAAGCCGCGGCCCAGGCGCTCGCCAGGTACGGCGTCGGCTCGGGCGCTGTCCGCACCATCGCCGGAACCATGGCCATCCACATGGCGCTCGAGGAAAAAATCGCCGCCTTCAAGAAAGCGGAAGCCTGCGTGGTCTTCCAGTCAGGCTTTGCCGCCAATGCCGGCACGGTCGCCGCCGTCCTGGGCAAGGACGACATCATCATCTCCGACGAGCTGAACCACGCTTCCATCATCGACGGCTGCCGGCTCTCCCGCGCCGCCATCCGCGTTTTTCCGCACAAGGACGCGGCCGCCGCCGAATCCATTCTGGCCGATACGGCGTCGCTCCCCGGCCGCAAGCTGCTGATTACCGACGGGGTGTTTTCCATGGACGGCGACATCGCCCCGCTGCCCGCCCTAGTGGAGGCCGCCGAGAAGCACGGCGCCATAATGATGATCGACGACGCCCACGCGAGCGGCGTGCTCGGTCGCAACGGCCGCGGCACGGTCGATCATTACGGACTCCACGGCCGCGTTCATATCCAGGTGGGGACGCTTTCGAAAGCCATCGGCGTGCTGGGCGGCTACGTGTGCGGCAGCCGCGACCTGATCGAGTTCCTCTATCACCGCGCCCGGCCGTTCCTGTTTTCGACATCCCACCCGCCCTCGGTTGCCGCCAGTTGCCTGGCCGCCTTCGAGGTCCTCGAGCAGGAGCCCGGCCTGATCGAGCAGCTATGGGAAAACACCCGCTTCTTCAAGAAGCGCCTGCAGCAGCTCGGCTTCAACACCGGCCTGAGCGAGACGCCGATCACCCCGATCATGGTCGGCGAGGCCGCGCTGGCCCACCAGTTCTCCCGCGAGCTGTTTGAGGGCGGTGTCTTTGCTACCGGCATCGGGTACCCCACCGTGCCCCACGGCAAGGCCCGCATCCGCACCATCGTCACCGCCACCCACACCCGGAGCGAGTTGGAGCAGGCGCTGGGGATTCTGGAACAGGTAGGAAAGAAGCTGAAGATAATCTAACTTCGTCGACCCGCCCCGGCCCCCGCCGCCTCCACCCTGGCCGGTTCCAGCCCCGCCTGGGCCAGCGCGTAGTACACCACAAAGCCCGCGACCATCGAGTACAGCGCCGCCGGCTGGGCCATTTGCTTCACCCCTTCGGAGACCGGCAGGAACGGGATCAGCCCTACCAGAAACCCCACTGCCCAGGCGGCATAGCCCGGCACACTGATGCCCTGCCGCGGCCCGGCCCACTGCTTGCCCGCGAGCAGGTAATCCGCCGCCATGGCTCCGCAAACCGGCCCGAACGACGCCCCGACAATCGTGAAAAACCCGATCATGTTCTCCGCCACGCCCGTGCCCGCCAGCCCCGCCGCGATCAGGCCCCCCACCATGGTCGAAGCCATCCGTGGAATCTTCGGCAGCATGGTCCCGAAGCTGTTCCCGGCGATGAAGGCGCAAAAGCACCCCGGGGCCACCGATGCGATGGCAAAAAGAAAGAACATCGCCGTCGCCAGCCAGCCGCCCAGAAAGCCGATGGCCGCGTCAAACCGGTAAGAACTGATGCCGGGGTCTAAAGCATGCGCCCCGGCCACCCCGACCAACGGCAGCCCGCCCGCAATCACAGTGCTTAGCGCGATGCCCACCCAGCCGCCCAGCCTCACGTCCCGTTGATCTCTGCTGTTCAGCCCGAAATCGGCTCCCGCTGCCCCTGCGGTGGCAAAGAATCCGATCACGATCTGCACGGTGGTGACAAATCCCAGCCAGGCGTTGTTCTCGGCAGGACGATACCCTCCCGACGCCCCCGCCGTTCGCGCAAACACGATGAGCAGCATCAGCAGCGGGACCACGTTCAGCACCATGGCAAAGCGCGCCACGTAGGCGATCCCCTTCACCCCCACGATCGTCAGCGCCACCGCCCACAGGACCGCCACCAGCATGAACACGGGTCGGCCCGGCTGCGCCTCCAGGCCGAGGCCCTTCAGAATGAACGTCGTCGAAATGAACGTCCCCACGGAAAACCAGCCGATCTGCAGCAGGCCCATCAGCAGGCCCGGCATCAGGTATCCGCCTTGCGTCCCGAAGGTCGACGCTCCCACCACGTAGAGCGGATAGCCCGTTTTCATACCCAGCATCGCCGGCACGTAATAGAACAGCGCGTAGCTCGCCAGCCCCGCCGCCACCAGCCCCGCCAGGCACACCGCCAACCCGGCGCGGCTGATCGTGCCTTCGGCGATCGTCATATAGAAGCCGATCCAGAGAAAAATTCCGGCGTAGCTCGGCGCCGTGTTCTTGTACCAGGGGGCCCGGTTCGAGGGCGGATTCGGGGTCGCGCGAACGATGTAATCCGGAAGTGCGGCCATTAGAGACCTCTCGCTTGTATTTTCGTATCGTCTGCGGTTGAATAATGAGCCATTGGAGCACCTATGGCAAGGAAAATTCTCTCCGGCGGGTCGAGTCGGCGCGAATTCCTCGCGACCCTGGCCGGGACCCTGGCCGCCTTCCGCTCCCCGGCCGACGGCGCCGGAAAAAACATCTCCTGGGCCTTAAGCCTCGGCCTGTGGGGCAGCCTGGCCCCCGCGCCCTTCACCGAGATCCTCGACGTCATGAAGGACACCGGGTTCAGCGGCATCCGCATGACCAGCTTTCCCGGCTGTCTCCGCCAGTACAACCTCACACTTCCCGTGCTCCACAAAGAACTCGATCGGCGCGGCCTGCGCATCGCCACCATCTCCTTCGGCGGCCCGGCTGACGATCCCTCCCAGCAAGAGAAGATCGAAAACAACGCCCGGGAGGCCCTGCGGTTTTTGAAAGAGTTTGGCGCCACCGAGCTGGTCGTCTTCTCGCCCGGTCGCGTGCCCAAGGTCCAGGTGCCGGAGCGCATGCAGATCGCCTGCCGGTTCTACAACCACCTGGGCGAGGTGGCCGCCGAATACGGCTTCCGCGCCGGTCTCCACAACCACCTCGATCAGCTCGTCGAAAGCCAGGATGAGGTCGAGTTGTTCCTCCGGCTCATCGATCCCAAGCGCTTTCATTTCGCTCCCGACACCGCCCACCTCCACCTGGCGGGCTCGAACGTCGTGGAGCTGTTTGAAAGATACGCTGACCGGATCATCTTCGCCGATTTCAAGGATGCCAAGCTGACCCCCGCCGCGCGCGACCTCGTCCTCCCCAACGGCAACACGCTCAAGGCCGGTTCGGCCGGCGCTACGTTCATGAACAGTATTTACGACCTCGGCGACGGCGAAATCGACTTCCCGCGTCTCACCCGAATCCTCAAGCGCCGCAGCTACAAGGGCTGGATCTGCGTCGACCTCGACTACGTACGCTCGAGCCCGCGCGACAGTTTCGGCCGCTCGATGAAATACATCCGGGGGAAACTGGAGCCTATATACGCGTAATCAGCGCCAAAGCAGCCAGCAGTCAGGAACCTTTTCCGTCCCCAGCCGTTATAAGGGGGTATAGAATACGCATGGCTAAGGAGGCGCCTATGGCCAGTCACGTGAGAATCCTGGGAGCCCTGCACATTGTCTTCGGCGCTCTCGGCATCATGGCCGGCGTGCTTGTTCTGCTGTTTTTCGGCGGCCTGGCAGGCGTGATCGGCATGACGGATACCAGCGGGGACGCCCGTCTCGCCATTCCCATCCTGGGCGGCATCGGCGGAATCATTTTCATCATTGCGCTGGTCCTCTCGCTCCCCAGCCTCATTGCCGGCATCGGGCTGCTGAAGTTCCGTTCCTGGGCCCGCGTGCTGACGATCATTCTCTCCGTCCTCGATCTTTTTCATGTCCCTTTCGGCACCGCCCTGGGATTCTACGGCCTGTGGGTCTTGCTATCCCGCGAAACGGAGCAGCTCTTTGTCCGCTGGCCGGGCCAGCCAGCGAGAGTGCTTTGAGCCGCGTCATCTTGAA
>JACQDG010000237.1 GCA_016201185.1 Acidobacteriota bacterium
AAGCATGTTGCCGATCAGGTGCAGCCACCCGCCGTGCAGAAACATGGAGGCGAAAAGAGGAATAATGAGGTCCGGAGCCGTCACCGGCGCGATCCATCCTCCAGGGGTCACGACGACGTCGTGAAAGTAGCGCGCCGGGATGACGCCGAAAGTGTTGCAGAACACGGCGAGCTGCTTCCGCCCCATCCCGAGCTGATAAATGAAGACCAGAACGTTTGACACGATCAGCCCGATGTTGACGAACGGGATGGTCCGGGAGGGCACATCATCGCGCAACGGGATCATGGCGGTGTGTTTAAGCCGCCCCCCGGCCGGAAAGGACTCGCGGGATGGAACGCAGGAGAATTTTCAAATCCAGCAAAAGGCTCCAATTATCAATGTACTCCATATCCAGCCGCATCCAGGTATCAAAGTCCAGTTCGCTGCGGCCTTCTAGCACCCACAGGCAAGTCAGTCCCGGTTTCATGCGCAGCCGGCGGCGTTGCCAGGCCTGGTAATGCTCTACCTCCGAGGGCACTGCGGGCCGCGGGCCGACAAACGACATATCGCCCCTCAGAACGTTCCAGAGCTGCGGCCATTCGTCAATCGAAAACCGGCGCAAGTAGCGGCCCAGCAGAGTCAGCCGAGGGTCTTTCGTCATCTTGAATGCCGGCCCGTCTCGCTCGTTGTGGGCGGCCAGCTCGGCCTTTTTTTCTTCCGCGTCCTGGCACATGGACCGCAGCTTGTAGAAGGTGAAGCGGCGGCCGTTCAATCCGCACCGGACCTGCCTGAAGATGGCCGGCCCGGGCGAAGTCAGCTTTACCAGCAGGGCGAAGAGGGCCAGGGGCAGGGCGGCCAGCGCCAGCGCGACCGAGGCCAGGGCGAAATCGAACGTCCGCTTGATCGACAGCCGGATTTCGTCATGCGGCGTGGCGGAAAACGTCAGCAGGGGGTAGCTGCCGAACTGCTCCAGGTAGACCTCGCTGTTGACGTGCGGGAAGAAGTCCACCACCACCCGTGTGCGCACGCCTTCTTCGTCGCAGAGAAGAAAGATATCCTGCAGCTCGGGCAGGCGCTCGCGGTCCACGGCAAAAATGATTTCGTCCACCACGTGGCGCCGCAACAAATCGCCCAGCTCGTCCAGCCGGCGGACGGCGTAGCCGGCCTCCAGCAGGGTCTCCCGCCCGGAGGCGGAGTTTGCCGGCTCGACAAACGCCAGCAGCTTGGTGCCGTAAGGCTCGGCTTGCTCCAGCGCCCGGCCCAGTTGCTGCGCCACAGGTCCGGTGCCTACGATCACAAAATAAGAGACTGCGCCGAACTGCCGGCGCAGGTATCCGCGCATCGGTCGGGCACTGACGCGAAAGGCGATCAAGGCCAACAGGTTGAAGGCGCCGAAAAGCCCGATGAAGGCCCGGCTGATATCCAGCTTCAGCAAGTACAGAAAGCCCACCAGCAGCAGCAAGCCGGCGACCACCTGTTTCAGCGAGTCGTTGAGTGCGGTGCGGGATTCACCCGTCTCCAGCCGCTCGTATACGCGCAAGAGAAATCCCAGCCCGACCCACGTCGCCAGGGTCACGCCGAGCAACAGCGCCTTGACCGGCACCACGATGAAGAACACATGCTCCAGCGGAAGCAAGACGCGAAGCTGGTACGCGGCCTCAAAGGTGAGGCTGGTGAGAATCACGTCGGCCAGCGCAAACAGAAGAACAGCTTTTTGTTTGTGACTGCTGAACACGCGTTACGCCATTCGCTAGAATTACAGAATAACAAATGGCCGGCCCGGCACGGGCGCCGTGATAGACTCTAGCGGTGCTGCTGCTGTTCTGGCTGCTGGCGATCCCTGCTGCCCTTCTGGCTCTCGAATCCCTCCGCACGGGCCGTCGTCACTTAAAATTTGTACAGGATTACATCGCTCGGCCGCCCGTGGGATGGGCGCCTCCGGCGACGCTGATCGTGCCGGTCAAGAGCGGCGAGCCTGGCCTGGCGGACAATTTCCATTCGCTGGTGGAGCAGGATTATCCGGATTTCGAGCTGCTGGTAGCAGCGCAAAGCGCCGAGGACCCAGCCGTTGCCGAAATCCGCCACTTGTTTGGCCAAAGAGCCCGGCTGGTTGTGTCGGGAACGGAACCTGCGAACACCGGCGAGAAAATCCGCAACCTGCTGGCCGCCGTGGCCGCTTCCCGGCCTTCGAGCGCCGTGCTTGCTTTCACCGACTCGGACGGGCGGGTGGAGCGCGGCTGGCTGCGGGCCCTGGTTTCACCGCTGGCCAACTCTTCGGTGGGCGCGGCGACCGGGTATCGCTGGTACTTCCCACAAAACGGCGGATTCTGGTCCCTGATGCGCAGTGTCTGGAACTCGACCATCGCAGGAAAATTCGGCCTGGGCAGCCGGCAGTTTGCCTGGGGCGGGGCCATGGCGCTGCGCCGCGAAATCTTCGAGCACGCCCGCGTGGCCGATTACTGGCGCGGCGCGGTGAGCGACGACTACCGCCTCACCCAGGCCGTCCGGGCGGTGGGGCTGCAAATCCAGTTCGTCCCCCGCGCCATGGTGGTGAGCGACGACGCTTGCACGGCGCGAGAGTTTCTCTCCTGGGCCGCGCGGCAGATGATTATCACCCGGATCTATCGTCCCGCCTTGTGGTGGATGGGTTTCGTGGCGCACCTTTGGTATTGCGGCGCCATGGTCGCGGCCTTGCTGGTCATCGCTGCGGGCAACTGGTGGGCCGTGCCTGTCCTGTTGTTGGTGATCGTTCCCGGCATGTGGTGTGGAGAACTGCGCCGCCGCGCAGCAAAGCTGATGTTTCCAAATCTGGCGGGATGGCTTGGCCACTACGGCTCGATCTATTCCTGGCTCACCCTGCCGGCCACCTGGATCTGGCTGTTGGTCTTTTTGGCTTCGCTTTTCCGAAGGACGATCGAATGGCGGGGCAATACCTATGTGCTGCTCGGCCCCTCCCAGACCCTTTGTGTTCAAGAGGTCACTGAATATAACCCAAAGACTTGAGCCGCTCCAGCGTTTCCTTGTTCAGTTTGTGTACGCTGGGGTTCTCCGGGGGGACGGTCTCCAGCCATTGGTTCAGCCGCGCCTCCAGCTCTCTGGAAACCCCGTCACCTGTACTGTACAGGTTCCGGGTCTCGTTGGGATCCTTCGACAAGTCGTAGAGTTCCCGTTTGCCGGTTGTCGAATGGATGAACTTCCAGGAGCCGGCCACGAGCGCCCTTTCCACGCGGCGAAACCGGGGATGCAGGTTGAGAAGCTTGAGCCCGGGAAAGCACTCGCTGATGACGAGCCTGGGGCCGCCGGAAGAGGGCTGGAGCACATCCAGAACAGTTGGCAGGATATCCACCAGGCTGACGGGCTCTTCCACGACCGCCTTCGGACCGGCATGGGGGTACCGAATCAGCAACGGAATGTGAGCCACGTCTTGGTAGACGGAGATTCCACCGTGCCCGGCAACGTTCCTGTCTCCAAATGCTTCGCCGTGATCCGAAGTAATAATGATGAGAGAGTTGTCGTACAGGCCGAGCTCTCTCAGCCGCCGGAACAGATTCCCCAGATGAAAATCGAGGTACGCGATGCCGCCGTCGTACTGGGATATAGCGTGGCGTTTCGCAGTTTCCGTCATCTTGCTCTGCAGCCGGTTCACGTCCTGGGAGACTTTATAATAAACGCCCGGGTCCATGGAGCTGTCCTTGCCGGGGAACAAGGTGTCGTAAGGCGGCGGGGGAAGCAGCGGCTCATGGGCATCCATGTAGTTTATAAACAGGAAGAAGGGGGCGTGCTCCTGCCGCGCCCGCTCCAGAAGGGGGAAGACCTGGCGGTTCACCTTCTCCGCGCTGCTGTGGAGTTCGAGGGACGAGCCGCCGGCCGAAAGTACGGGTGCGAGCTTGTGCAGGCCGGCTGCCAGGTGGAAGCTGGGCAATTCCAAAGGAGGCGGCGGGGCCCCTGCCACAGAATAATAGCCAAAGCCCTGATCCATGCCGAAGTCGCGAGAGAGATAGATGTAGTTCGCCACCACGCCCATGGTCCGATATCCATTTTCAGTCAGAATCTCGGCCAAAGTATGAAATTTAGCGGCCAGAGGAGAGCCGGCTTCCATTTCCGCATGCCCGCCGGGCTCGGTGAGACGTGCTCCGTGGCGCCGGGCGTAAAGGCCGGTGAAAAGCGAAGCATGGCTGGATAGCGTGATATCGGAGGGGGCGATGGCTCGGGAGAAGAAGGTCGCCTCTTCTGCAAACCTTTTCAGGTTGGGCGTGGTGTCCCTCTCGTAGCCGTAGACGGAGAGGTGATCCGCGCGTACCGTGTCCATAACCACCAGGACGACGTTGGGCCGGGTTAGCGCCGAGCTATGTAGCGGAAGGTGACTACCCATCCAGGGCAGCCCTAGCAACAGGAGGCTGAGGCTCCAGGGATTCAGCAGGAAGCCGAGCCGTTCCCCACCGAAACCGGGCCGGACGCTCCATGCCAGCGCCGCGCTCAACAGGATCGTAACGAAAAGCCGGACCCACACCGACGCACCGGGAGGAGATAGGACAGCCAGGTTGATGGCGAGGGCCCAGATCAGTGTGAACAGGGCCGCTGCAGAAAGCAGTCTCGTCGAGTCTCTCTTCCGCAAACCCTGCATTCGCCACGCCGCCAATTCGAGGGCCAGCCCCATAACTCCTCCCAGGAGCAGTCCCACGATTGGGTAAATTGCGAAGAACCCCACCGCCTGCCGCCACTCGGGCGGGGCTACAGAGAAACTCGTCTGCCAAAGGCGAGGAAGGATGGAAAGAAAGCAGCATTCGACGGCGGCATAGGCTGTCCACGCCATCACGCCCTGAATGGCGCCGGCAACAACGTTTCTCCAGCAGATCATTGAATGTAGCCCAGAGACCTGAGCCGCTCCAGCGTTTCCTTGTTCAGATTAGATGGGCCGCCGCTCTCCGCGTGGACGGTATCCAGCCATTGGTCCAGCCGCGCCTCCAGCTCTCTGGAAACCCCGTCACCCGCACTGTACAGGTTGCGGGTTTCATCCGGGTCCTTGGACAGGTCGTAGAGTTCCCGTTTGCCGGCTGTCGAATGGACGAACTTCCAGTAACCGGCCACGAGCGCCCTTTCCACGCGGTTGAACCGGGGGTGCAGGTTGAGAAGCTTGAGTCCGGGAAAGCATTCGCTGATGACAAATCTGGGGCCTCCGGAAGCGAGCTGGCGCAGGCTCTGGCCGTCAATGCCCCTGGGGATCTCCAGCCCCAGCACGTCCAGAACAGTTGGCAGGATATCCACCAGGCTGACGGGCTCTTCCACGACCACCTTCGGGCCGGTATGGGGGTACCGAATCAACAAAGGGATGTGCACCAGGTCTTGATAGACGGAGATTCCGCCGTGCCCAAGCAGGTCTCTGTCTCCCAATGCTTGGCCGTGATCCGAGGTAATAATGATGAGAGAGTTCTCATACAGGTGGAGTTCTTTCAGCCGCCGGAACAGATTGCCCAGATGAAAATCAAGGTAAGCGATGCCGCCATCGTACTGGGAAAACAGATCTGCTTTTTCTCTTTCCGTTATCTTTGTCACGAGCTGGTTCACGTCCCTGGTCAGCTCCCCGCGGCTCGTGGGGCTTGCGTTGTCCTCCTTTCCCGGGAACAAGGTGTCAAATGGCGGAGGAGGAAGCTGCGGCTCGTGGGCGTCCATGTAGTTGATGAACAGGAAGAAGGGAGCGGGGGCCTGGCCCGCTTGAGCGAGTAAGGGGTAGACCCGGCGGTTGATATCCTCAGCTCTTCTAAATGGGGAATTGCGTTCGGAATCAGGCTTAGAGAGATCCCACGAGATTCTGCGGAAACCTTCCATGAGGGTAAACGGTGGAAAGGTCGCAGGCAAGAGGGGCGTTCTCGCCACAAAATAATAGGTGAACCCTTGAGGAAGACCGAGCTCGCGAACCAGATAAGCTGAGTTGGCCACCACGCCCATGGTCCGATATCCGTTTTCGGACAGGATCTCGGCCAGAGTGTGGAACTTGTCGGCAAGGGGAGAACCGCCGGATATTTGCGAATGCCCGCCGGGCTCACTGACATGTGCTCCGTGGCGCCGCGTGTAAAGCCCGGTGAAGAGCGAGGCGTGGCTGGACAGGGTGATATCCGAGGGTGCGATGGCCTGAGAGAAAAACGTCGCTTCTTGAGCGAACTTTCTTAGAATGGGTGTGGTGTCTCTCTTGTACCCGTAAACAGAGAGATGGTCCGCTCGGACTGTGTCCAGGGTGATCAGGATGACATTCGGCCGCGACACGTCCGCGGTCGCCTGCCCCGGACTGAAAGCGAGAAGGACAGGCCAGTTTTCCAGGTAATAAGCAGCCCCCAGAACGATGGCAACCACCCCAGCCAGGCGGACCAGGGACTTCCAAGGGAAAACGGGCCGGCTTTCCGGCGTCCTGCTCCCGGATTCTTCCGGCGCGCGCCGTAGGAGCCGACCAGCGAGGCAGACAGCAAGCAGGTAGATCAGGGAGGCCCCGGCCCGGGTCAGCGTCGAACTATGTACCAGTAAATCATTAGTGATCCAAGGAAGACCCAGCAAAAGAAGGCTGAGGCTCCACGGGTTCAGCAGAAAACCCAGTTGTCCCCCACGAGAGCCGCTCCATGCCAGCGCCGCGCTCAGCAAGATCGCAACCGCCAACCGAATCCAGGCTGACAGCCCAGGCGGCGACAGGACGGCCATGTTGATGGCCAGGGCCCAGATCAGTGTGAACAGGGCGGCCGCAGAGAGCAGTCTCGTGGGGTCTCTGTCCCGCAAGGCCTGCATTCGCCGCGCCGCCAACTCCAGGGCCAGCCCGCTAAGTCCTCCCAGAAGCAGTCCCACGATTGGGTAAACAGCGAGGAACAGAGCGGCCTGCCGCCACTCGGGCGGGGTTACAGAGAAACTCTTCTGCCAGAGGCGGGGAAGGATGGAAAGAAAGCAGCATTCGACGGCGGCATAGGCCGTCCACGCCATCACGCCCTGAACGGCGCCGGCAACAACTTTTCTCCAGCAGATCATTGAATGTAGCCCAAAGACCTGAGCCGCTCCAGCGCCTCCTTGTTCAGCTTGAATGGCGCGGGCGTCTCCGGAGGAACGGTTTGGAGCCACTGGTTCAGCCGAGCCTCGAGATCTTTCGAGGCGCCGTCATCCGCGGTGTACAGGTTACGCGTCTCATCCGGATCCTTGGACAGGTCGTAAAGCTCCCGTTTCCCGGCCGTCGAATGGATGAACTTCCAGGAGCCGGCCACCAGCGCCCTTTCCACGCGGCGAAACCGGGGATGCCAGCTAAGCAAGCGCTTCCCAGGAAAGCATTCGCTGATGACGAGCCTCGAGCGGCCAGAATCTGGCTTTTGCAGGCTCCGGCCGTCGAGATCTTTGGGAACCTCCATCCCCAGAACATCCAAGACTGTAGGCATGATATCCACCAGGCTGACAGGCTCGTCCGCCACTTCCTTCCTTCCGGACTGGGGATACCGTATCAGTAACGGAATGTGCACCAGGTCCTGATAAACGGAGATCCCGCCATGATTGCAAAGGTTCCTGTCTCCAAAGGCTTCTCCGTGATCCGACGTGATGATGATGAGCGAGTTCTGGTACAGACCCAGTTCCTTCAGGCGATGGAAGAGATTCTCCAGATGAAAATCGAGGTGCGCGATGCCGCCGTCGTATTGCG
>JACQDG010000063.1:0-3035 GCA_016201185.1 Acidobacteriota bacterium
CGGCCGGTGGCCGCCCCTCGATGTCGAAGTGCGTGGCGGACCAGGACCCGCTGAGCGGCAGAGTATTGATCGCGCCGGCGGCCCGCACCCCAGGCAAGGCGCCGATCCGCTCGAGCACCCGCCGGTAGAATCCCGCGATCTGACGATCCTCGGAATACTTAGCGGCCGGCAGGCTGAGCTGCATAGTCAACGTGTTGCGCGGATCAAAGCCGGGCCGCACCTGCCCGAGGCGCAGGAAACTCTTGATCATCAAGCCGGCGCCGATCAGCAGCACCAGCGACAGCGCCGTCTCGAACACCACCAGCAAGCTGCGCAGCTGCCGCCCGCCCGTCCCCGGACCCTGGCCCCGGACGCCCAGGTTCCCACCTCCGGCTCTGAACCCGGTGGCTTCGAGGGCCGGAGCGAGGCCGAAGGCCAGCCCGGTCACGAGCGAGACCAGTAACGTAAAGGCCAGCACCCGGCCGTCGATGTGGATAACGTCCAGTTGCGGAATCGCGGCTCGGTCGGGAATCAGGGCCGGCAGCAGGGCGAGCCCCCAGTTGGCCACCAGCAGCCCCACCACTCCACCCAGCCCGGCCAGCAGCGTGCTCTCGGTGAGCAACTGCCGGATCACCCGCCCGCGGCTGGCCCCCAGAGCCGTGCGGATGGCGACCTCGCGGGTCCGCCCGGCCGCACGCGCCAGCAGCAGGTTCGCCGCGTTGGCGCAGGCGATCAGCAGCACAAAGCCGACCGCTCCCAGCAGCACCAGCAGGGCTGGCCGGATATCGCCCACCAGTTGCTGTCGCAGCAGGACGATGTTCACCCCCCAGCCACTGTTGGTCTGCGGATATTCCTGCGCCAGCCGGCCGGCAATAATGCCCATTTCCTCTGCGGCCTCAGTCAGGCTGACCCCTGGCTTGAGCCGTCCGAAGGCCACCAGGTAGTGCGCCCCGCGGCTGAGCTGATTCGGGTCGAGCGCCAGCGGCGCCCACAGCTCAAACTCCTTGGTCGGAAACCGGAACCCGGCGGGCATCACGCCAGTCACGGTGAAGCTTTCGCCGTTCAAGGTGAGCGCCCGGCCGATAATGCCCGCATCGGCGCCGAAGCGCCGACGCCACAGCCCGTCGCTCAGCACCACGACCCGGTTTCCCCCTGGCCGGTCCTCTTCCGGAAGAAAAGCGCGGCCCAGCGTCGGCTGTACGCCCAGCATGGGAAACAGTTCCGCCGAGGCCCGCCCGCCGTTGATCTGCTCCGGCTCGCCTTGTCCCGTCAGGGTCGCCTGCCAGCGGTTAAAAGCGGCGATAGATTCGAACGATCGGCTTTCCTTTCGCCAGTCGGCGATGTCGGCCGGCGAGGACGGCATCCGCTCCAGGCCCTGCTGCGGCAGCTTTCCCCACAGCATGACCAGCCCCTCCGGGTCCCGGAAGGGCAGGGGTCGCAGCAATACCGTATTCACTACGCTGAAGATGGCCGTGTTCGCCCCGATCCCCAGCCCCAGCGCCAGCGCCACCACGGCGGTGAAGCCGGGGTTCTTTGCCAGCAGCCGAAGTGCATATCGCAGGTCTTGCAACAAAGCCGCCATCGCTCCCGTCCTTCCGCTGTCTACTGCATACTACTCATGCCGTAAAGCCGCCATCGGGTCAACAGTGGCGGCCCGCCGCGCCGGAATATAGCTCGCCGCTGCCGCCGCCGCCCCCAGCAACAGTGAGACGGCCGCAAAAGTCGCCGCATCGGTGGCCTTTACCTCGAAGAGAAAACTGGCCAGCACCCGGGTGGCGGCCAGCGCTCCGGCCACTCCCGCTCCCAGCCCGAGGAGCGTCAGCGCCATACCCTCGCCCACCACCAGCCTCAGCACGTCGGCCCGCTGCGCCCCCAGCGCCATGCGCACACCGATCTCGCGCGTCCGCCGCGTGACCGAATAAGCCATCACGCCGTAAATTCCCACCACTGCCAGCAGCAGGGCCAGCGCGGAAAAGACCCCCAGCAGCAAGGCCTGGAAGCGCGGTTCGGCGATGGAGGCCGAGACGACTTGCTCCATGGTGGCGATCTCGTGCACCGGCTGGTCCGGATCCACGGCCTCGACCGCGCGCCGCAGGGCGGGGGCCAAACCCGCCGGCTCGGTGGCAGTTCGCACCACGAAACTCGCCCACCCCAGCCAGAACGGCTGGGATACTTGCAGGTAGGGAATATAGATGATCGCCGCGGAGGGCGCGCCCAGTTTCTCCTGCTTCACATCGCCTACTACACCGACAATCGTCAGCCAGTCTTCCGGCTTGGGCCGGTCCTCCAGCGTGATCCGCTTGCCGACCGGACTTTCGCCCACCCAAAGCCGGCGCGCCAGATTCTCGCTGATGATCGCCACCCCGGGCGCCGCTGCGTTGTCCCCCTCGGTGAAAGAGCGGCCCTGGAGCAGGGGAATGCCCATGGTCCGGAAGTAGCCGGTGCTGATCGGCGTTTTTCCTGCCTGCAACCCGCCCGGCGGCGCCGGCCGTCCCTCGACGTAGAAGTCGCCGTAGATTCCCTGGCCGCGGAGCGGCGGCAACATGGTCGTCCCGGCCTCCATCACCCCTGGCAGCGCCTCGATCCGCTCCAGCGCCTGCCGGTAGAAAGCCTTCTGCTGCGGGGCAGTACGATAGACCGACTGCGGCAGAACGACGTTCATCGTCAGAACCCTTTGCGGATTGAAGCCCGGGCGGACCGCTCGCAGGCGGGCGAAGCTCTGGATCATCAGCCCCGCGCCGATCAGCAATACCAGGGACAGGGCGATCTGGGAAACCACCAGCAGCCGGGGCGCGGAAACGCCCCGGCGCGGAGCCGCCGGGATCCAGCCGCTGCTAACCGCCAACCTCTGGCCGCGCGATGCTTTCAGCGCCGGCGCCAGGCCGAAAACCAGGCCGGTGATCAGCGAGACCAGGAAGGTAAAGGTCAGCACTCGCCAGTCGGGCCGGAACGACGCGCCGATTTCCTCGAGCCGCGGCACGCTTCCCGCCGGGATCAGCGCCACCAGCAGGTCCACGCCCCACAGCGCCAGCACCAGCCCCGCTGCGCCGCCCAGC
>JACQDG010000063.1:3052-6885 GCA_016201185.1 Acidobacteriota bacterium
GCCCAGCCCGCTCAGCAGCAGGCTCTCCGTCAAGAACTGCTGCGCCAGCCGCCAGCGGCCCGCCCCCAGCGCCGCCCGGATGGCCGTTTCCCGCTGCCGCACCTCGGCCCGCGCCAGCATCAGGTTGGCCACATTGGCGCAGGCAATCAGTAACACAAAGCCGATGGCCCCCATGAAAACCAGCAGCGTGGACTTGACGTTTCCCACCACCTCCTCGTCGAGGGGGACCAGGCTCACACTCACGCCGGCGTTGGTCTTGGGAAATTCCTGCTGGAGCCTTCGCGCGATGGTTTCCATCTCCGCCTGCGCCTGCTCCCGCCGGACTCCCGGCTTCAGCCGCCCGATCACGCGGAGAAAGGCGTTGTCCCGCGTGACGCCGATCGTCAAGGGCGCCCACAATTCAGCCGCGTTCGGGAACTCGAAGCCGGCCGGCATCACGCCGATCACGGTAAAGCTCTCGCCGTCCAGCCGGACTGTCCGGCCGATCACCGCCGGGTCGGCGCTGAAGCGGCTCCGCCACAACCGGTCGCTCAGCAAGACAACCCTGGTTCGCCCCGGCCGGTCCTCTTCTTCGGTAAAAGTCCGCCCCAACGCTGGTCTGGCGCCCAACGCCGCGAAGAAGTCCGCGGTCGCCGCCGCCCCGGGAACGCGCTCCGGCTCGGCCCCTGCTCCCGACAAGTTGAAAGGCGGCGTGGTAAAGGCAGCTAGGCTCGCGAAGACCCGGTTCTGGGTACGGTATTCCGTGAAGTCGGGATCAAAGAACGGACCTTTGCCTCCCCCCAACCACCCCGTCGGCGGATAGATGGCGTAAACCATCATCAGCCGGCCGGGTTCCAGGTAGGGCAGCGGCCGCAACAGGACCGCGTTCACTACGCTGAAGATCGCCGTGTTGGCGCCGATGCCCAGCGCCAGCGTGCTCACCGCGAGTGCCGTAAATCCGGGGTTCTTCAGCAGCATACGAATACCGTGGCGAAGATCTTGGCCCAGGATGGTCATCGTTTTCTCCACTACCTCCTACTCATATCGCAAAGCTACCGCTGGATCCACTTTCGTCGCCCGCCGGGCCGGAAAATGGGTCGCCGCCAGGACCACCACAACCACAAGCAGGCAGCTTCCGGCGAAGGTCAGCGGATCGGCAGGCCTTACGCCGTACAATACCCCGGACATAAGCCTGGCCACCACCAGCGCCGCGGCCAGCCCGATCGGCAGGCCAGCCAGAGCTAGCTTCAGCCCCTGCCCCAGCACCAGGTGCAGCACGTCGCCCCGCTCGGCTCCCAGCGCCATGCGCACCCCAATCTCATGCGTACGCCGGTTCACGGCATAGGAGGCTACCCCGTAAAGCCCCACCGCCGCCAGAAATATCCCCAGCACGCTCAGGCTCCCCACCACCACCGCGGCTGCCCAATCCGCATACAGAGCGAACTGCATGTGCTGTTTCAGGGTCATCATGCTAACAATCGAGACATGGCCGCCTGCCGACCGCACCTCATGCTTGACCGCGTCCGCCAGCAGCGCTACGTCACCTGCCGCCTCGACCAGAAAAGTGGCCTCGCGCGACGGCATCTGCGCGAAGGGAAAATACAGGAACCTGCCAACCGGATCGGCGCTTCCGGGCCAGAAACGCCGGGCCATGGTTTCGCCGACAAGAACAACCTTCTGCCCTGTCGGTCCGTCGTACGGATCAAAGTCGCGTCCACGGAGGATGCGGGCCCCCATAGTCCCGAAGTAATTCAAGGCCACCTCGTTGTATTTGATGCTGAGGCTATCTTGGCCGCGCGGCAGTTCCACCCCGGGAATCCTCACCTTCTTCTCGGCGCCTCCCCCCGATCCGCTAAGAAGCATGCGCCTCGCCAGGCTGGCCTGTTTCACCCCCGGCAGCGCGCGGATCCTCTCAAGCAACTCCTGGTATCGGGTGGTGAGCTGTTCCATACCACTAGCCGCCTGCAGGGGCACAACCCAAACCAAAAGCATGTTTTTTTTCGGGTCAAACCCGGGACGGATCTGCAGGCTGAAAAGAAAGCTTCGCAGTAACAGTCCCGCCGCGCTTACCAGGACGACCGACAATGCGATCTGGCCCACCACCAGAACATTGCGGAGGGCAAAGCGCCGCATTTCTCGGCTGAAGTATCCCTCCTCGCCCTTCAACGCCGCTACCAGATCCGGCTTCGACGCCTTGACGGCCGGTGCCAGGCCGAAAAGCAGGGCCGTCAGCAGCGATAAGAAGAGAGTAAATATCAGGACGCGCTGCTCCAGCCGGATATCGAAGCTCATGGGGAAGGGACTAGGCGGCATCAACGCCGGTGTCGCATCGATCAGCCACGTTGCCAGCAATACGCCTAGCGCCCCTGCCATCAACGACAACAGAAGGCTTTCAGCAAGCAACTGGCTGATCAGCCGGCGGCGGCCCGCGCCCAGCGCCAGCCGGATGGCAATCTCGCGCCGGCGTGTCTCGGCCTGTGCCAGCAGCAGATTGGCCACGTTGGCGCAGGCGATCAACAGCACCAGGCCCACAATGGACATCACAAGAAGGCTCAGTCGGATCCCGCCTCTGCTCTCCTCTGCGGTGGAGAGCAGGGCAATCCCTCTCCCCTGGTTGGTGGCCGGATAAGCCTGTTCCAGCCGGTGCGCGATCGTCTCCAGTTGCGCTTGAGCCTGCTCGATGCGGACGCCCGGCCGGAGGCGGCCCAGAATCTCGAAGGCCCGGGAATCCCGCTGCTCCAGTTCTGTCCTGTTCCGCGGCCCCATAGCGACCCACGTCCGAGTGGAGACCCAAACATCGTTGGATAGCCACCTCATCAGGCCCCGGAACCGCTGCGGAGCAATTCCCACCACGGTGTAGCTTTGCCCGTTCAGCTCGATGGTCTTGCCGATCAGCTCGGGATTGCCTCCGAAGCGCCGCTGCCACAGCCCGTGGCTGATCACCACGGCCGGTTCCCTCGCGAGGTTCTGATCGAGCTCGGGGCTGAAAGTGCGGCCGAGGGCTGCACTTACTCCCAGTACGGAGAAATAGTTGTCGGAAACCACGGTCAGCAGCACCAGCTCCGACTCCCCGTTCACGTTCAAGAGAGCTCCTCTCCGGCTCTGCGCTGCGAACCCGGAGAAGGAAGTGCTCTGATCGCGGAAATCGAGATAGTCGGCGTAGGCCAGGTGGTCGGCGAGACCCTCCGCCGTCCGGTTATATACCCATGCCAGCCGATCCGGATCCTTCACCGGCAGCGGCCGCAGGAACAGCCCGTCTACCACACTGAAGATGGCCGTGTTGGCCCCGATCCCCAGCGCGAGAGAAAGCACGGCTACGGCCGTCAGCCCCGGGCTCCGGGCGAAAACGCGCCAGGCGTAGCGGAAATTTTGCAGCAAGCTTCCCATCGCTCACTCATAGCGCAAGGCCGCCATCGGATCGACCTTGGTCGCCCGCCGCGCCGGCACATAACTGGCCAGCAGGGCGGCGCCGGCCAGCACCGCGGCCACCACGAGCGAAGTCACCGGATCAGCAGGCCGCACTTCGTACAGCAGACCGCCCAGGAGCCGGGTCAGCACGAGCGATGCGGCAAAACCCAGCCCCAGGCCCGCTGCCGTCAGCGCCAGGCCTTTTCCCAGCACCAGCGCCAGCACGTCCCGCCCGGCGGCGCCGAGCGCCATGCGGATGCCGACCTCGCGCGTCCGCAGGCTCACCGAATAGGAAATGACGCCGTAAATACCCACTGTGGCCAGCACCAGGGCCAGCCCGCCGAACAGGCCCAGCAGCAGCATCGTGAACCGCCGCTCGGCGAGCGATGTCGAAAGCTGCTCCTCCATGGGAACGGCGCCGTAAACCGCCTGGTTCTTGTCCACGG
>JACQDG010000244.1 GCA_016201185.1 Acidobacteriota bacterium
GCCAGTTGCAGGCCGACCTCGAAGCCCTTCTCGCTTCCGGCGATATCTGTTCCAAGCGCTGGATCTGGGAGCAGTACGACTACTCGGTGCGTACCAATACTATCCGGGGACCCGGAAGCGACGCGGCTGTTCTGCGCATCAAAGAAACAGGGAGCGCTATCGCCATGTCGCTCGACGGCAACGGCCGCTACTGTTATCTCTCCCCACGCGAAGGGGCGCGGCTGGCCGTGGCCGAGTGCTGCCGCAATCTTTCCTGCGTGGGCGCCGAGCCGGCCGGCGCCACTAACTGTTTGAACTTCGGCAACCCCGAGCGGCCCGAAATCATGTGGCAGTTCATCGAAGCGGTGGAGGGCCTGGGCGAAGCCTGCCGCTTTTTCGGAACTCCGATCACCGGCGGCAATGTGAGCCTGTACAACGAGACGCTGGGCGAGGGCGTTTACCCTACGCCGGTGGTGGGCGTCGTCGGCCTGATGAAGATGCGGCTGCCGACGCCGCTTGCCTTTCAAGCTCCAGGTCGAAGGCTTGTCTTGCTGGGCGGGTTGCTGCCCGGGGCCGACGATCAACTGGAGCGGCGCTTCGGAAGCTCGCAATTTGCCAAAATAGTTCTGGGCGACCTCTGGGGCCTGCCCCCGGCCCTCGACATGGATTATGAAAGGCGCGTGCAGGCGGCGGCGCGTCAGATCGTGAACCAGGGGCTGGCCGATTCGGCTCATGATTTAAGCGACGGCGGGCTGGCCGTGGCGGCGGCGGAATCGAGTTTCGGACCGGCCGGAATCGGCGCGCGGGTGGAAATGGACTCGGCCGATTCCTGGCCGGCTCACTACTTGCTCTTCCACGAAGCGCCTTCGCGCATCCTGCTCTCGGTCGAGCCGGAGAATCTTCGGGCAGTGGAAGGCATTGCCGATCAACACAATGTTGACTCCCCGGTGGTGGGAGAAACCGTGATGGGAGAGCTGGCTTTTCGTCTCAGCGGAAAAGAGCTCTTCCGTGTCGACGTGGACCCTTTGAGCGCGCTGTGGGAAGGCGCGCTCGAAAGACTGTTGGCGGGGTGAAGGCATGACCAGACTCGATCACTTCCACGAGGAGTGCGGCATCTTCGCCATTTACGGGCACCCGGAGGCGGCCAAGCTGGCCTACCTCGGCCTGCATGCCTTGCAGCACCGGGGCCAGGAAAGCGCCGGCATCTGCGCTGCTGACGGCCGGCGGCTCGTGTGCCACAGGGCCATGGGACTGGTGGCCGAAGTTTTCACCGAGCCGGTCCTGGCGGAGCTCCCCGGAACCGCGGCCATCGGCCACACCCGCTACTCCACAGCGGGGGATTCGTCCTTCCACAACGCCCAGCCCTTCACCGTGGAGTGCAACAAGGGGCACCTCGCGCTCGCCCACAACGGCAACCTGACCAACGCCATCGATCTGCGCCGCCAGCTGGATGCCACCGGCTCCATCTTCCAGGGAACTAGCGACACGGAGGTGATCCTGCACCTGGTGGCGCGTTCCCGCGAGCGGGCGCTGCCTGCCGCCCTGCGCGAAGCGTTGCTACAAATTGAGGGCGCCTACTCATTATTGGTGCTTTCGCAGGAGCAGTTGATCGTGGTGCGCGACCCGCGAGGCTTCCGCCCGCTGGCCATGGGCCGGTTGGAACATGAAGGGCGGGAGTGCCCGGTTTTCGCCTCGGAAACCTGCGCCTTTGATCTCATCGGCGCCCGCTATACGGGTGACCTCGAGCCGGGCGAGATGGCCATCATCGGGCCGGGCGGAATCACCCAGGAGCGTTTCGCCCCGGTCCAGCCGCACTCCCACTGCGTCTTCGAGCACGTCTATTTCTCCCGGCCCGACTCCGTCGTTTTCGGCCGGCCGGTGGAGGACTCGCGCGAGTCCCTCGGCCGCCTGCTGGCCCGGGAATGTCCGGCCCAGGCCGATATCGTGGTGCCGGTTCCCGATTCCGGGGTGGCGGCGGCGGTCGGCTACGCGGCCGAGTCCGGCCTCCCCTACCGCGTCGCGTTAATCCGAAACCACTACGTCGGCCGCACTTTCATCGAGCCTTCCCAGACCATCCGCGATTTCGGCGTGAAGCTGAAGCTGAACCCGGTGCGGTGGCTGATCGAAGGCAAGCGCGTGGTGCTGGTGGACGACTCCATCGTGCGCGGCACCACCAGCCGCAAAATCGTGCGCATGGTCCGCGCCGCCGGCGCCCGCGAGGTCCACCTGCGCATCTCCTGCCCGCCTACGATCTCGCCCTGCTATTACGGCGTCGACACGCCTACCAAGGAAGAACTCATTGCCTCCAGCCACTCCGTCGAGCAGATCCGGAAGTTCATCGAAGCCGATTCTCTCGGCTACCTGTCGCTGGAAGGCCTGCGCCAGGCCGTCGCCGACCAGGAAGGCCGTTTCTGCTACGCCTGCTACACGGCCCACTACCCCACAGACCTGGTGGGCATCGAGGCCCTTCTGCAAAGCTCGGAGCGGCGCAGGTAGTCTAATCGAACAGGTCGTTCACTTTGATTGAAAATCCAGGCAGAAGTTCCGGCGCTTCCAGGATTTGATCTTCCCGCAGGACCCGGGACGTTCCCGCGGTCTCGAAGACATGCACTTGCCTTAGTTCGTCGTAAACCACCCAAACAGTGTGGCCCCCGCACCGCAAGTACTGGTTAACTTTGCGCATCATCCTGGGGGCCGAATCAAATTCGGAGACGATCTCCACAGCCAGTTCCGGCGCGCCCGGAATGTATGCATCTCGCGCGACAAGCGTGGCGCGGCTTGCCTTCAGAAAGGAAATGTCCGGGGCGCGGACGGTCCAGGGGTCTTGTTGCAGAATAAACCCCACTTCCGTATACACAACGCCAAGAGAATGCTTCTCCACAAAACCGCCCAACAGGCTGGCGACCTTCGTCTGGCGTCTCCCATGACCCGGCTTCGGAGGCGGCATAACAATCAATTCCCCCTCGTCCAGCTCCTGCTGCATGTCGTCTTCATTGGGGAGCTGTTCGAACTGCTCCAAGGTGAGGATCGTCTTGGCGCCCATAGCCCTATTTTACTCCAGATAGGCCCGCCGGCAGCGGGGTCACCGGAATCCTTAGTGCATCTACGAACCGATTGAAAAACTGAAAGGCCGTCGCCACGGCGGTGATCTCGATGATTTGAACCACCGTGAATTGGTGTTGCAGCTCCGCATAAAGCGCGTCGTCCAGGCCGAGCCCGGAAGCGCGGGTGCGCTCGGCCGCGCGCAGAGCCAATTTTTCGGCCTCTGTAAAATGAGAGCTTCGCTCGAACTCCGCCAGCTCCCCCAGCTTCTCCTCGCTCGCCCCGAACTGCTTTGCCAAAGCAGTATGCGCGGAGATTCAATAGTGGCAGTTGTTTTTTAGCGATACATACAGGGCGATCAGCTCTTTCAGCTGCTGTGAAACCTCGCCCGGACCCATCAGAGGCCCCATGAAAGCAGCGAAGCCCTTGACCAGCTCCGGCGAGTTGGCCACCGTCTTGATCATGTTGGGCACCACGCCGCGCTTTTCCACGAGAGCGTCGTAGACGGC